>JBEKJX010000264.1:0-4417 GCA_050011015.1 Smithella sp. | reverse complement strand
TGGGGAAGATGTAGAAAATATTATTTTAAGCTTACTGCAAAATGCCGATTATGATGTTGCCAGAGCGTCAAAAGGAATCGTTTATATTGACGAGATAGATAAGATTGCGAAAAAATCAGGAAATCCTTCCATAACCAGAGATGTTTCCGGTGAAGGGGTACAGCAGGCCTTGTTGAAGATTATGGAAGGAACAATGGCTAATATACCGCCTAAAGGCGGCCGTAAACATCCTCAACAGGAGTTTATCCAGGTAGATACAACAAATATTTTATTTATATGCGGCGGTGCTTTTAATGATCTGGAAAACATCATCTCCAAACGATTGGGAGTTAATGCGATGGGCTTCGGCGCCGAAATAAAAAGTAAGAAAGAAAAAAGGATTGGTGAATTGCTGGCCGAAGTACGATCGGAAGATTTATTAAAATTCGGATTAATACCTGAATTTATCGGACGGTTGCCCGTTATTGCCACTCTGGATGAATTGGATGAATCGGCTTTAATCAAAATTCTGGTAGAACCGAAAGACGCCATTATAAAACAATATAAAAAATTGTTTGCTTTGGAAAATGTATCCTTGAAATTCACGGACGGGGCTCTAAGAGCCGTAGCCGGTTTATCAACGGAAAGAAAATCAGGTGCACGCGGTTTGCGCTCAATACTGGAAAACACCATGCTGGAAGTCATGTATGATATTCCGTCACAAAATAATATTAAGGAATGCGTTATCAGTGAAGAGGTCGTGTTAAAAAAAGAAAAACCAATTTTGATTTACGAAACTAAATCTGAATCTGCTTAAAAGGAATAAACGGGAAAAAAATATGTTTGATGAAAATAAAGACAATGAACAGGATAAAACAATAACGATTCCTCTCCTGCCATTGAGAGATGTTGTTATGTTTCCACATATGATAGTGCCTCTGTTTGTCGGGCGCGAGAAATCTATTGCCGCGCTGGAATCAGCGATGAAATACGAAAAAAGTATTTTCATGGTTGCCCAGAAGAATGCCAAAGACGATGACCCGAAGCAGGAAGATATTTATCATATCGGCACAATCGGCATTATCATTCAACTTTTGCGTTTGCCTGACGGGACCGTCAAGGTGCTTGTTGAAGGAAAAACTCGCGGAGTCATAAAAGAATATTTACCCAACAATGATTTCTTCCTGGTTAATGTAAATGAGATTGAAGACATCGATGATAAAAACGATGTGAAAAAACAAGCTCTGATGCGAAGCATTAAAGAATCTTTTGAGCTTTATCTGAAACTCAGCAAAAAAATCCATGTTGAAATGCTGGGAACAATTGCCGCCATTGAAGATGGTTCAAAGCTGGCCGATGTCGTTATTACTCACCTTAATGTGAAACTGGAAGATAAACAAAAAATTATAGAGGTGTTTGATATTGGCGAACGGCTGGAAGCAATTTATTCTCTGATGCTTTCCGAGATCGAAATTTTACAGGTTGAAGAAAAGATCAAGCGGCGCGTTAAAAAGCAGATGGAAAAGACGCAAAAAGATTATTATCTCAACGAGCAAATGCGGGCTATCCAGAAGGAAATGGGAGACAAAGATGATTTCCGCAATGAAATAAATGATTTAGAAAAACGTTTAAAACAAAAGAAAATGTCGGAAGAGGCGGTGAAAAAGGTCCGGCAGGAAATTAAAAAATTACAAATGATGACCCCCATGTCCGCGGAAGCTACAGTGGTCAGAAATTATATTGACTGGGTACTGGACATGCCCTGGTCGGAGAAAACAGAAAATAAACATACACTGAAGGAATCCGAGGCGATTCTGGATGAAGATCATTTTGGATTAAAAAATGTTAAAGAACGCATTATCGAATACCTTGCCGTGCAATCGCTGGTTAAGAAAAATAAAGGTTCGATTTTGTGTCTTGTCGGCCCGCCGGGTGTAGGAAAGACATCCATCGCTAAATCGGTTGCCAGGGCTACAAACAGGAAATTTGTACGTATTTCTCTGGGAGGTGTCCACGATGAAGCGGAAATCCGCGGCCATCGTCGAACTTATATCGGAGCCATGCCTGGAAAGATTATTCAATTGTTGAAAAAAGCGGGCTCCAACAATCCAGTTTTTTGTCTGGATGAAGTGGATAAACTCAGTTCCGATTTCAGGGGTGATCCTTCATCCGCTTTGCTGGAAGTTCTTGATCCGGAGCAGAACTTTGCCTTTAATGATAATTATCTCGATGTTGATTATGATTTATCGGAAATCATGTTTATCACGACGGCAAACGTTTTGCAGACAATACCCGCTCCGTTGCAGGACAGAATGGAAGTAATCAGGATTGCCGGATATACGGAACCGGAGAAGCTGCAAATAGCAAAAAAATTTTTGATTGCCAAGCAGGTGGAAGCTAATGGTCTGAAAATTGAAAATATCGAATTCACTACCGGAGCGTTGCTGAAGATTATCCGTCAATACACTCGGGAAGCCGGCGTACGTAATCTGGACCGTGAAATTGCTTCCATTTGCCGGAAAGTAGCCAAAGAGATAGTGAACAATGATAACAAAAAAAGAGTATTTATCAGTTCAACGTCCATATCCAAGTATTTAGGCGTGCCCAAATATCATCACGGTGAAATGGAGGAAAAGAGTAAAATAGGTCTGACAATCGGATTGGCCTGGACAGAAGTCGGCGGAGAACTTTTATCTGTTGAAGCCTCCATCATGGAAGGCACCGGCAAGATGATAATGACAGGCAAGTTAGGCGACGTGATGCAGGAATCGGTTCAAGCTGCATTGAGCTATATCCGCGCCCGCGCCGAACAATTCGGACTGGCAAAGAATTTTTATAAGAAAATTGATATACATGTGCATGTTCCGGAAGGGGCGATTCCCAAAGATGGTCCTTCCGCCGGCATTGCTATGACGACTTCGATCGCTTCGGTTCTTATGCAGAAAAAGGTGCGTGCCGATTTAGCTATGACCGGTGAAATTACATTAAGGGGCAGAATTCTGCCGATTGGCGGACTCAAAGAAAAGATCCTTGCGGCTCACAGGGGTAATATTAAAACAGTCATTATTCCGAAGGATAATGAAAGAGATCTGGCGGAAGTTCCCAAAAATGTGCAGAATGCGCTGAAAATTATTTTTGTCGAGCATATTGATGAGGTTATGAAAATTGCGTTTGTTGAAGATGAAGAAGATATCAGACCGACAGTTCCGGCGGATGTCCCAATAAGTTCCCAAGTAGTGAATTAAAAGATTTTTTCTGCTTTTATGACTTGACAAGCAATATCAATGTTGCTAGAAACCTCACAGCGTTTTTGATGTATTATGGGCGGGTAGCTCAGCCGGGAGAGCGCCACGCTTACACCGTGGATGTCACAGGTTCGATCCCTGTTCCGCCTACCATTTTGCTGAATTGAGCAAATGAAATTTAAAATGATTTTTTGGGGTCGTAGTTAAGTTGGTTATAACGCCGGCCTGTCACGCCGGAGGGCGTGGGTTCAAGTCCCATCGGCCCCGCCAGAAAATCTAAGGGAGCCATGCTAATAGTGGCTCCCTTTTTTAATTTAGGCTTTTGAGCCTTGCTTTTTTGTTAGGCTCTGATATAAAAAAGTAGTAATAAATAATGTCAGGGATAATTATTATAGATTTTAAAAGGAAAACAAAAATCAGACTATGGATTATGAAGGATTAATAATAAGGCCGCCGAGTGAAGCTTATAGTTTGCTTTTGCAGGTGACTACCGGCTGTTCACATAATAAATGCACATTTTGCGGAACTTACCGGCAGAAAAAGTTAAAGATTAAACCTCTTGAACAAATAAAAAAAGATCTGCGTGAAGCCAGTTCCTATGATGATGTGGATAAAGTATTTTTATGTGATGGCGATGCTTTGATAATACCGCAGCCACGACTTGAAGAAATACTTAAATTAATTAATGATAACCTGCCGAATATAAATAGAATAGGAACTTATGCCAATGCCAAGAGCATATTAAGGAAAAGCGTTGATGAATTAAAGACGCTCAGGTCCCTGGGTTTAAAGATAATTTATTTAGGTGTAGAAACAGGTAACGCAGAATTGCTTAAAAAAATCAATAAGGGTGTAACTTACGAACAAATGGTAACGGCAGCGCGCCGTGTCAAAGAAGCCGGCATTATACTTTCTGTAACGGTAATATTGGGACTGGGCGGTACTGAGAAAAGCATTGAACATGCGCGTGATACGGCGAAAATTTTAACAGATATTGATCCGGACTTTGCCGGTGCTCTTACTTTGATGTTCGTGCCGGAAACAGAATTATATGAAGATTATCTTGCCGGCCGTTTTGTTTTACCTGATAAGTTTGGTTTTATCCGTGAGCTTTATTTGATGATCGCCGAATCCAATTTTACAAATTGCTATTTCACTTCTAACCATGCGTCTAATTATTTATCGGTAAAAGC
>JBEKJX010000263.1:0-4513 GCA_050011015.1 Smithella sp. | reverse complement strand
ATATAACTGGTGACCGGGTTTACCGCAACACATGGCGGACATTGCTGCCGCTGCTTCCTTCCGGACCTGACGGGGTTCACAAGCCTCCGTTGCGCGGGACCCGGCCACACTATTTAAAATAAGCTTCTTCGTGGCTTTTAATAGATAAATGAACAGGAATCAACTCAAATTTTTTGCATGACGTATTGGCAAACGATGTTATTGTTTTTACAGAAGATTACTAAATGGAAATTCAATAAATCTCTAAAACGTTGGATTAAAAAAAATGGCGGTGTGCTTTTAAATTCGAATTAATTTCTTTGAACGCATATCGCCTGTTGGTTTTAAAAACGTAAAATGGCGGAGAGAGCGGGATTTGAACCCGCGGTACACCTTTGTGGGCATACACACGATTTCCAGTCGTGCTCCTTCGGCCGCTCGGACATCTCTCCATGAAAAACTTATTCTCTTATCAGCACAAGAACTTTGTAGAGTTCTAAAATCATTTATTCCCGCTTCCCCGGGCAAACGCCCTGGTTCTCTGCGGAAATGACAGCTATTATATTATAGCCGAAATATTTTGGCGGAGAGAGGGGGATTCGAACCCCCGTGGGAGCTTGTGGCCCCCAAATCGATTTCGAGTCGATCCCGTTACGACCACTTCGGTACCTCTCCGCATTTAATCAAGTCGCCGAAGCGGTGGGGATGTTACCCTCTTTTGCTGAAAAAATCTACTGATAATTTCCCCGCATTCTTCGGACAATATTCCTTCTGTTATTTCCACCTGATGATTCAGCCTTTCATCAGCTAAAATATTATATAATGAAACCACGGCGCCATATTTCGGATCGCACGCCCCGAAAATCAATCGCGAAAGCCTGGCGTGGACAATAGCGCCCGCGCACATAATACATGGCTCCAGCGTAACGTAAAGCTCCGCGCCCGTAAGCCTGTAATTGCCAGATTTTTCACCTGCCTGCCTTAAAGCCAGCATCTCCGCGTGCGCCGTCGGGTCATTTCTCATAATCGGCGAGTTATGAGCGCGCGCCAGAATATTGCCTTCATGCACTAAGACCGCTCCCACGGGAACTTCGCCGCTACGGTAAGCTTCTTGCGCTTCTTCCAACGCTATCTTCATAAAATCATGATCTGCTGGCATTTTTATCCGATGAAAAATTTCTCTTTAAAACCGGTGTAATGATTATAATGACGCGGCAAGAATGGCAGCGCCTATGGCACCATTTACCTGAGCATAGGACGACACTTCGATTTTCATCTCCAGTTTTTTTTCAAGGGCATGGATAACTCCCATATTCCTGGCTACTCCTCCTGTTATCATGACCGGTTCCTGCAACCCGACACGGCCAGCCATAGATGAAACCCTGGCGGCAACAGATTCATGAATTCCGGCAATAATATCCTGCCTTTGTTCTCCCTTCGCAATCAGGGAAATGACTTCCGACTCCGCAAATACGGTACATAGACTGCTTATTTTGGATGGCTGTTTCGATTTTATCGACATAGCTCCGAAGTCATCCAGATTGACTTCCATCGCTCTGGCCATAACTTCCAGAAAACGTCCTGTTCCGGCAGCGCATTTATCATTCATGACAAAGTTTTTTACCTTGCCTTTATCGTCGAGAAGAATGGCCTTGCTATCCTGTCCGCCGATATCAATAATGGAACGAATATGCGGATTGAGAAAATGAGCTCCGGCTGCATGACACATGATTTCCGTATAGGATCTGTTGGCAAAGTTCACGCTGTTGCGTCCGTATCCGGTGGAAACAATTTTTTCTATGGAATTTTTATCAATGCCTGCCTGTATCAAAACTTCTTCATAAACCTTAATACCGGCAAGTTCCGCATTGTAGCCGGTAAAAATAACCTTCGTCGCAAGGATTTTGCCAGTATCAATAATCGCTGCCTTTGCCGTAATGGAACCTATATCAATCCCTGCTGTGCGCATTTCCTGCTTTCACCTTACCTTTACGAAAACTTAAATAGTTGAAGCATCTTATGAGTAAACATTGACTCAAAGTCAAGATAAAAATGTCATTATAACGGCAATTAATTGCCGTCCAGACGCCTCAACATTATAATACTACAATATTTTTTCAAAAGTAATATCTGTTGCTTTTTCGCCGGATGACAGATATGCCATGCACAGAAAAATCAGGCAGGTTATTTTAGAAAAGGAATATTTAATATGACAAAAAATTTATCCCCAAAGATTGTTATAAGCGGTTCGGGGATTTGGACACCATCGAATATTATAACAAATGAGGAACTGGTGGAAAGCTATAACGCCTACGCGGAAAAGTTCAATTCTGATCACGCAGTGGATATAGCCGCAGGTAAAATAGCGGAAAAATATCCTTCCAGTACAAGGTTTATTGAGAAAACGTCTGGAATAAAAGCACGGTATGTATATACAAAGGAAGGTATTTTAGATATCAAGCGCATGCGCCCCAAGTTTCCCGAAAGAAAAGATGAAGAATTAAGCAACCAGGCGGAGATAGGCGTTATTGCCGCACAAAAAGCAATGGCTGCCGCCGGCAAGACAGCCGCTGATATTGATGCTGTTATTGTCGCCTGTGCTTATACTCAGCGGCCATATCCGGCCATTGCCATTGAAATACAGAATGAACTGGGTATTAATGGTTTCGGATTTGATATGCTGGTGGCTTGTTCGGCAGCGACATTCGGCCTCCACCGGGCATATGACAGCTTAAAGTCCGGTTCGACAAAATGCGTTTTAGCTATCAATCCGGAGCTTGTTACTCCCCAGGTAAATTTTTGTGATCGCGACAGCCACTTCATTTTTGGCGATGTCAGTACAGCCATAATAATGGAGCGGTCTGAAACCTGCACCAGTTCGAATAGTTACGAAATTTTAAGCACAAAAGCGCTGACCCGGTTTTCAAGTAATATCCGCTCCAATTTCGGACATATGGCGTATGCTACGGATGTGAATCCTTTCGGATGGGATAAGCTTTTTCATCAGTCCGGACGCATTGTTTTTAAGGAGGTAAGTCCGATTGCCGCCAAACATATTAGTGATCATCTGGCAAGTCTTGATTTAAAACCAGGCGATATTAGCAGGTTCTGGCTTCACCAGGCAAATATCAACATGAATAGCAGGGTGATCAAAGAACTCCTCGGTGAAGATGTCGCGCCGGAAACCACACCGACAATTCTTGACCGGTATGCGAACACAGCATCGGCAGGATCAATTATTGCTTTTCATCTTTATAATGATGATTTAAAAAAAGGCGATATAGGGGTAATCTGTTCTTTTGGAGCAGGATATTCTGTTGGCAGTTTGGTGTTGCGAAAACGGTGAGCGAAAACCTGATCTGAAATAATGACCCCGGATAAAATAATAATTACATTAATTCCCGTACAAAAAAATTAAATATCTCCGCAGATTACGGCAGAGGATATTAGATTCTTTTGGCACAATGCCTCATGTTTTGTGGTCAGGTTCAAAGATAAACCTTTCCGGCTTATTAATTTACCTGCTGCCTTTTCTTTGACAATTTCCATGAAGGCTTTTATTCTTGTCTTACGCAACAAAAAAACTTATTTTGTCAGCTATTGCCAAGGAAAAGTTGAGTCGTCTTGCCCATCTTTTTATTTGAATGTTTATCGTCTTATACATCAGGAAAGACAGGATCTCTTTTTCAAGAAAGGCTCCCACACCATGAAAACATTCGCCTGAAGAGATCAATTCGACGGCAAGAAGAGCCTCTAACTTTAATGACTCTGATGAAGTGATATTTGAATTTTGCCTTATAAGAGACAATGAAGATCTCACTGCACGAGGCCCGTTAAGCGCTATTCTTTCCGCTATTGCAACGGCTTCATTAAGCACATTTCGTTTCGCGCTTATTCTGTTGGCCAACCCCATTGTATATGCCTCGTCAGCGCTTACTTTCCTTCCGGTTAGAATGAGATCAGCGGCACGTGAATGTCCGATAAGTCGCGTCAGAGTGGTTCCGCCTCCCCAATCGGGCATGAGACCCAACCTTGTTTCCGAAAAGCATATTACCGCATCCGGTTCCATTACGCGCATATCGCATCGCACGGCAAGTTCGGCCCCGCCTCCGTATGCCGTTCCGTTAATCGCCGCGATCAATGGCACCGGGATTGAAACAAAGGCATCCACAGATCTCCTTATTGCGCTAATAATTTCTTTTGCCGGTCCTGAATCATTCCCGGATGCCGCATCAATTAAACGTTTAACCATCGGATTGTTAGGATGCACATCGAAACCCGCGCTGAAAGATTTATCGCCGGCACCGGTAATTACAACTGCACGAGGAAGCGATGTTTTAATCTCGGACGTTATTGATTCAAGTTTAAGAAAAAGTTCTTCATCAAAAGCGTTCATCTTCTCCGGTCTGTTGATTGTGACGATCGATATTCGTCCTCTTCTTTCCAATATCATATTCTCATATCTCATAATGTTATATCTCTCTGTATTCTTTTATTTGCCGATTATTTAATCCTGCATATTGACTATTATTCT
>JBEKJX010000262.1:0-4517 GCA_050011015.1 Smithella sp. | reverse complement strand
ATATGTATAATTTTCATTACCATATTTATTCTGGGTTAATTCACGGAACGTCAATTTAACAGTATTTCCGTTTTTAATGGCCTCCAGCTTATCCTTGTTGTCAGGCTTACTAAAATAATCATAAGCAGAATTTATCCGATTGCCTGTTCCTTTAGGCCCAAAAGAAAGTGGGTCCATAAGGAATTCAGGAAATCCAATCTCTGTCAACCCGTGTGTATGAGTTGGAAAGAGAGGGAATCTGTCAGTTGTATGAATTATAAATTGACGTTCACTGGAATCTTTCTTGTGAGTTATATTTTTTAAATTTTTCATAATATAATCTTCCTTTAGACAATTCTGTCTTTGTTTTCTTCCAGAAATTTTTTAAACATCACTTCCGGTGTTTCATCCGATTCAATCTGCTTTCCTATTAAGGGAGCAAAATTATAACTGTCTGAGAGAAGCTGATTGACGATCCTCTGGAATTCCTTTTTGTTTATGAAATTATCCACAAAGTACATTCCGCTGAGCAAAGCCAATTGTCCGGTATCATCATGAACAGCAAAATGACTGGCACAGAGCGTCGCATTTACTTTGTTGATTAGCTCATAAATAACTGATTTTTTACTGTCAGGGATTAGCCCATAATGGATAGAGACAGTTACCGTATCATGTGCGGCATCCAGAAGAATCAATATCCGTATGGGATAAGACTCATACGCGAATTTTGACTCAAAAACCATAAACCCATCCCGTCTTTGCTCTTCACAGATAGGAAGGCCAAGATCCTTGAAAGAGGATTTTAAATCAGCAAAATTCTTTTCATCTTTTTGACTAAAATTCGTCATTTTATACATCACTTTCCGAGGACTTCTTGTCCTCGATGTTAAAGCGATCATCGGGTAATGAATCGCCTTTGGTTGAATGTTGGCGGGTAATAAAAAAGGGGCTCTCCACCCGGAGACAGCCCCTTGCCCAAAACTATAAGCGCTTTATTAAATTCGATTACCACTGGATTATTTCATAAGCATCACGCTCCTTTCTAAAAATATGCAGACCCCTGCGTTTTATTTCTAAACTATTTGGCTCCGGTCACCGCTTGACGGAGTTCCCTTTAATTATTCTTCGGTGTCAAAACCATTCTTTTTGTGAATGTCTGTTATGATTTTTTCCAGCTGGATGAAATAATGCGTGTTGACCAGTTGCTTGTTGATAGACCTGTCTTTACCGATCAAATCGTCCAATTGGAGCTTGAAGGTATTCCACAAATATTCCTTAAATTCTTTTTTGTATTGATACTTGGAAAAAGTAATCCCGTCGGTAGCACCTGTCTGGATGTATTCCTCCAGATAAATGCGGTCTGTTTTATTTTCCCCCTCTTTTTGAGGATTCCAGTACCTGATTTTTCCCCAAGCTCCTTCTCTGGCCCACATCGCAGTGTCGCAGGAATGGATGGGTGCATTTGCCAGAAGATCAAAACTTGTTTGACCAAAGAGATGGATCTTGATGCCGGTGCCCGCAAACTTAAGCATTACTTTTTTGAGGGTTGCCAGGGTCTTTATTTGCCGAGAACCAAGGGCAACACGGCGGTAACCCCTGTCAATGTAAGTCTGGATCTCCTTCCCTTCAATGTCGTGAACCACCGGCACAGGGCAAAACCCGCTTGATTCGATTTTAAGCTGATTGGCGTAGTTCTCCTCAAAGCCCTCCGGTTCAAAGTTTGAGTCGAAATTGAAATAGAAGTCAAAATACTTGGATGCCGTGCGCAGGTAGGCTATGTATTTATCAACCGTGATCTCTGCCGTTGCTGACAAAGCCGCCTGATTCAGAGTCCAGGTTCCTGAATCCAAAATCAGGCCTCCGATATGTGAACGGAGCCTCTTGCACAACAAGGCAACATCATTATCCAGCACGGCAAAGCTTCTCAGACCATTGATTTTAGTATCGGGGAAAAGCTTTTTACATTTCCGTACAATATCAACGGGTATGCTACTATTATAAACTTTCATGTTTATCTCCTAAAAAAATATGCCCCTGATTAGGGCAATCCCAAACCAGGGGCATGGTTAACGATATGATCTCGGTTAAGAGGCACTTGATTATTTATTAATCAAATTGATCAATGCCTCGACCGACAGCTTCAACTCATTGACTATTGTTGCATTGATTTCGGCAATTGCTTCAGTTTCCTTCGAGTAAAAATCAACCAGATCTTTCAGCATTCTCGATATCCGCTGAACGGATTCCTGTTTTTCAACGCGCTCAATTTGGATGTTTTTACTGCCTTTGCCGAGAACACTTGTCTCAATGTATTCAGCAGGGTTGCCATTGGCTTCTTTAATAATCACCAAATCGCTTATAATCTTCGAAGTGACCGGAACATTGCCATCGATCAGCTTTTTGACTTGGTCAAAGTTCAGTCCCAGCTCAACATCTTCCTTCTTCTCTATCTGCCTGATCTTCTCCATGGCAATTGCGGTATCAATATTTGAACGCCAATCATCCATGAAGTTTTCTTTTTCAGGGTCGAAGCTGAACTTGTATTTGGCAAGAAATGCCCCGATGGGATCATCACTCGAAGCAAATGAAGGAGTGGCCCTTAAAATTTCTATCAGCCTTTCCTTTCCGAAAACCGCGTATCTGATGATATTAGGTGTGTCTGCCAGCCGCATAAAATCTTGAGCTGAACGGAGACTGCTGGAACCGTATGTTTCAGAGAACCATTCGATCCAGTTCTTCTCAGGATCAATTTTTCTGATCAGTTTCTTCTGGTATAGGAACATGCTTCCAAGCCTGATCTGATGTTTGACCAGAATACCGCTTGCAATACTTGTTGCCAGATTGATCTGTCGATTATAGGCCTTTGATACATTAATAAGTTCCGACAAAAGCTTTTTTATTGCTTCCGCCGAAAGGTTTTTTGCCGATGTTTTTAATTGTCCCAAGAAATCAGTCATTATTTTTTCCAAGGGCATGTTGCCGAAAAATTCCCCTTTGTCATCTGAAATATCCAGATAAATTTTACGGAGTGGCAGGGAATTTCCCAGCAGCTTCATGTTGAGATGTTCTTCACTCTGAGGTTCATCAGTGATATTCTTTTCTTCTTTCATTGGCTGGATATTGACAGATTGATTAACGGCCGGAGCAGATTGAGTATCATCATTTTCTACATCTTCATTTTTTAACATAAAAAATCCTCCTTATAAGAGTTTTAAGGTTGAATGATTAATAGTTTCCGGAAATAAAAAAGCCACGCCCGTTGCCAGGAATGGCCTGTTCGATTCCGCCACGTTCCGCTTATTTTACATAGGCACCGCCGTCCTTTCTCAATATGGTTCTTTGAAATAAAAAAGGCCTATTCCATCTCTTGGAATCGGCCTTGCACGGAAACTAATTTATGCTTCTCTTCTTCTAATTGTAATCAGCCTTGCCAAATATGGTTTTCGGCAAAAGATTTGTTTAATTCCGGGTCACAGTATTTTTTTATCCGTAATTTTTCTCTATATTCATTTACAGAACGTTCTTGTTCACTCTGAATATGATTCTGTTTTAAAATTCTTTCAAATTCATCTTTGGATGTGCCACCTTGAGAGACTTTTACGGTTGGCTTTATGATACCTGCCTCTCTAAGGAAGATAAAAAAAGCCGCTGGCACTATCTTATGGTTTCTATATTTTTTAACTTGCGTTTTGCTCATACCCTGAGCCAACACCGTGGCACGAACATTTTTATAAAATATGCCGTATCCATCAATTGTGTTGGCGGATTCAACAAAATCATTGATATATTGAAACAACTTCAAATCTATTTCCTCCTCACTTATTATGTTGAAAATTCCTTTCTTTTAAAAAGTCGTCATCAATCATGTATTTAAAGCTTTCGAAACCCTAATTGCCCGTGATTTTTTGATTAAAATTTTTATCCCTTTTCATTAAATGCTTTTGATTTTTTTAGTAATTATTAATAAAGCAGGTAGTGTGCCAAAGAACGGCACAGCTATACATATTGCTGTAATTATTAATTAATTATGATTATTTCTTAAGAAAAGGGATTGAAAGAAGTGAAATTTATTTATAAGGTATTATTAATTTCAATAAGATTTTATTTTATTTAATAGGAATTCCCAAACGCTTATACGTTCCATAAATTGTCGATTTAGCTTTGCCTGAGATTTTTGCTATTTTATTAGCAGTGCCATATTTCTTTTGTAATCCTTCATAATAGCATTTTATTAGATCGATCTCTTTCATTGAAAATATATCGATGGTCAACTTTTGTTTTTCTTTTGATCTATCAATATTAAATAGTTTTGCAAGGAAGTCGTTATCTGGATAATCATTTGCCAAATCGTATAAAACCTCTGCTCGCGAAGGTGATGTTTCTTGGAGATAATCCAAAGGCAAATTCATTTCTTCTGAGAATTCAATACCACTTAAGAAAGTAAAAATCTGTTTTTGAAGATTTAAAAATGTTTTTAAAAGTGATCTGGGAATTAAGGCATAGGCAATGCTTCCGGTAAACGGATAAAAATTATTGTG
>JBEKJX010000261.1:0-4529 GCA_050011015.1 Smithella sp. | reverse complement strand
CGCCAGGCAAAATTGATCCGCCCAGATGTGGGGTTATTAATTCATCGCCTATCAGAAAAAAGATATTGCTGGTGCCGACCTCTTCCACGTATTTTTTTTCAGCGTAATCCAACCAGAGAACCTGAGTGTACCCCATATTCGTAGCAATTTTGCTTGCATAAAGACTGGCGGCATAATTACCGGCCGCCTTAACATGACCAATTCCTCCGCGTACCGCGCGGGAATATTCCTCCGACACAAACATTTTGGTTGGAGAAAATCCCTGAGGATAGTAGGCGCCAACCGGCCCGACAACAATAAAAAACAAATATTCAGATGCCGGATGCACACCAAGGGCTGCCTCGGTCGCAATCATTGTCGGACGGATATACATAGAAGTGCCGATTCCCTTTGGGATCCAGTCCTTTTCCAAAATCACCAGTTTTTTCATGGCTTCCATAAAAAGATTCTCATCTATGACCGGCATGCAGAGTCTTTCGGCGGATGAATTCATCCTTTTGATGTTTTCCTCCGGACGGAAAAGATAAATAGACCCATCCTGGCCTCGATAGGCTTTCAATCCCTCAAAAATTTCCTGACCATAATGCAGGCACATTGCAGTTGGATCTAATTGCAGATTACGATACGGTTCAATTACCGGATCATACCAGCCCTTGCCTTCTTTATATTTTACGTTAAAAAAATGGTCTGTAAAATGTTTCCCAAAACCAAGTTTTGCTTCATCAGCCGGTTTAGTCTTTCTTTTTTTAAGTGGCGCTTTCTTAATTTTAATTTCCATAAATGCCTCTTTCACCAGACTATAACTTTATTTATTTTTCTTTACCCTTTGAGCATGGAGATCAACATTTTTTACTTTGACATACCACTAAATTAAACTGCGATCAAGGCTTCGATACTGAATTGCTTCAGCGACATGAGACGATTTAATCGCTTCAATATTTTCCAGATCGGCAATTGTACGGGAAACTTTTAATATCCGGTTTGCCGCCCGGGCGCTTAATCCCATTTTTTCAATGGCCATTTCAATGAGTTTATGCGCTTCTTCATCTATCGAACAAAAATTCCGAATTTGTTTTTCCGTCATTCGGGCGTTACAAAGTATGCCATTTTGACCAAAACGCTTTTTTTGCACATCACGCGCTTTGTTTACGCGACCTGTGATTGTCGCGGAAGATTCTCCCAATTCTTTATCGGACAGTGCTCTATATTTAAGTGACGGCACCTCAATATGTAAATCTATTCGATCCAACAGCGGCCCGGATATTTTAGATTGATATTGACGGATTTGCTGCGGAGTACAATGGCAGGTATGGACACGATCGCCAAAATAACCGCATGGGCACGGATTCATCGCAGCCACCAGCATAAATTTCGCAGGGAAAGAAGCGGTTACCGAAGAACGCGTAATTGTTATGGTGCCATCCTCCAGAGGCTGGCGAAGAGCTTCCAGAGCGTTTTTTTTGAATTCAGGAAGTTCGTCCAAAAAAAGAACCCCCAGATGAGCAAGGCTTATTTCTCCCGGATGCGGTGTCTGGCCGCCTCCGACCAAACCGGCATCGGATATAGTGTGGTGCGGCGAACGAAAGGGACGCACTGCTATTAACATTTCATCTTTATTCAAAAATCCGGCGATGGAAAATACTTTGGTTACTTCAATTGCTTCATCAAAAGAAAGATCGGGCAAAATAGTGGGCATTCTTTTTGCCAGCATGCTTTTTCCGGAACCGGGAGGACCGATCATCAGCACATTATGACCGCCAGCCGCCGCAATTTCCAATGCTCTTTTTGCCTGCTTCTGCCCTTTTATTTCATTAAAATCCAAATCATATTTACGTGTTTTTTGAAAAATTTTACTTATGTCCAGGCAAAACGGTCGGATATCACTCCGGCCGCCTAAAAATTCCACAACATCGGGCAATGTTTTCACCGGATATACGTTAATTCCTTCCACCATAGCCGCTTCCGCGGCGTTTTCTTCGGGAACAAAAACCGATTTGATGCCTATTTCTTTCGCTTTAAAAGCGGCGGGGAGTACACCGTTTACGCCTTTGATGCTGCCGTCAAGAGAAAGTTCTCCGATAAAAAAACAATCCTGCAAGTCAGCTTCTTTAATTAATTCTTCCGCGGCCAGAATACCCACGGCAATAGGAAGATCAAAACCTGTTCCTTCCTTTTTAATATCGGCTGGAGCCAGATTGATGGTTACATGACTGCGGGGGAAACGATAACCGGAATTTTTTATGGCGGCCTTGATTCGATCCCTGCTTTCTTTAACCGAAGCATCAGGCAGACCCACGGTGGCAAATTGAGGCAACCCCTGGGATGTGTCCACCTCTACAAACACCGGATATGATTCCATACCAATGACACTCATGCTGATTACTTTAACGAACATCACGCCTTCTTCAACGAATTTTTTTAAAATACTAGCGAATAGGAATATTTATATCAAGATATTTCATTAAAAAATGTTTATTGTATAGAGAAATTCTTCATTTTTTACTGGAAGAATGATTTATGTACTGCAGGAAAAATAAATACGTGATCAAAGCTCTTAAAACCGGATGAATAAAAAAAATTTACGTTTCTTGACTCATTAATTGGCCTATGTTACAGTTTATAAAAATCAATGGATTCAATATTAAATCCGTTAATCATAACGTCGTGAAAATGGACACGCTGACAGCAGTGAGCATTGCTGCTTTAACCATTTATGATATATGTAAAACAGTAAATAAGGAAATAATTATCGGGGACATCATGTTTTAGAAAAAAGCGGTGGTAAAAGCGGAACTTTTATCAGAAACAAGTGACACTATCCCCAAAAACATTTTTACATTATTGTATAACAAATCAAATCGGGAAATAAAAAATGGAGCCGGATATTTTTAAAATAAAAAGAGCTTTTCTTGTGCCCTTCATTACCATTATTATTCTTCTTTGTTTGTTGTTCTTATTCAGTTTATTCAGAGGTCAAACCGGGGAGAAAATTGTTCTAGCTGTTTTTTTTGCCGGCACTTTGCTTGTTGGGATAGAAGCGGCAAGGAGAGAAATTATTGTAACTAAAGACGGTTTAAAGATAAAAAAGTTTTTTCGGACAAAGGATTTTGTCTGGCCGGAGATTACACATTTAGCGATTGTTGACCTGCGCAAAAAAACCTACTTTTTATTAACAACTACCAAGGGTTTTTATTTTTTCTCCAACCTGTTCGAAAACCACGCTTTACTTATTCGTTCTATTATGAATAAACTGGACAATGAAAAAGTTGAAGTTGAAGTCAGAAATTATTTAGACCATCCTTCGGAACAACGTTCTTTAATAGTGATTTGCTGGTTAATTGTTTTAATTATTATTGCCTTTATAATTTTGAAATTGTTATCAGTTTAAATTTATATTAATAATGTTTGAATAATATCTGCTTTTTTTAGTAAATCACGCCGGGAAGGAGTAAGATTCAAAAATGCGGGCGAAAAAAAAGAATGCCTCGGAAATTATAATGGATGTTAAGTCAACACCTTACGCGGCTGTAGAAGAAATAATGGAGAAAAAATTAGAAGATATTGCCACGATTTTATCTTCTTCCGGTAATCGAAAAAGCAAACTTTACGAAGAAGTTATGAATATGGTGGAAAAAGGGTTATTTAAAATAGCTTTGCGCAGATCAAATGGTGTTAAAAGTTCTGCCGCAATTTTTTTAGGCATTAACCGCAACACTTTTACTGACAAAATGGCAAAACTGGGCATTACCTGTGAAAAAAAGTAAACAGACGTCAAAAAAACATTTATGACTAGAACAATTAAAAAAACTGTAAATTTACCGGAAAAGGTAATTTGTCTTTTAAAAAAAGGGGTTCGGATGACGGCCCCTTTTTCTGTGGAAATCGGCGATGAAGTAAATCCGGAAAGAATTTCCGGTTCGTTAATAATCTATGGCGCAGCAAGGATTTACGGCAAGAATACATTGATCTCTCCAGATGTAAAACTGGGATATGAAGCCCCTGTCACTTTAATTGACTGCCAACTTGGTCCGGATGTTGAACTCAGGGGAGGATACTTTGCCAATTCCGTTTTTTTGAACAAAGCAATAATGGGCAGCAACGCGCAAGTTCGCTCCGGGTGCCTTCTGGAAGAAGAAGCAGGAGGAAACCACTGTGTCGGTCTGAAACAAACCATATTGTTCCCTTTCGTTCAATTAGGCAGCCTGGTTAATTTTTGTGACTGCCTGATGGCAGGGGGAACGAGCCGTAAGAATCACAGCGAAGTGGGCAGTTCATATATTCATTTCAATTATACTCCTCAGCAGGACAAAGCGACGCCTTCTTTAATCGGTGATGCGCCACGCGGCGTAATGCTGCGTGAACCGCCTATATTCCTGGGTGGTCAGGGTGGAATAGTGGGACCCGTGCAAATTGATTACGGGACAGTTATTCCCGCAGGTATTATTTGCCGGCAGGATTGCACAGCCGGGGAAATGCCTGTTCCATTACCGGTTTCGTCTTTTCGGCCTAAAATATTCGTCACCGGCGTT
>JBEKJX010000260.1:0-4544 GCA_050011015.1 Smithella sp. | reverse complement strand
CAGTTCGGCCCCATTATGCGGATTCCATTAGCCTTGGCGACATCGTCGATCTCGCACTGCATTGCCTCACCGTCTTGACCGCCTTCGGAAAAACCGGCGCTCTCGATGATTATCCGTTTGATCCCTTTGCGGGCGCAATCCCCGATAATGCCGGGAACGTTTTTTGCCGCTACGATGATTACCGCAAGATCGGGTGTTTCCGGGAGATCAAGCAATGACGAATATCCCGGGTAGCCGTTCACTGTTTCACCTTTTGAATTCAACGCGTATACGGCTCCTGTATAATGGAGATAATCCTTTAGCATGATGCAGATCGTGGCTCCCAGGTTGAAGGGGGTATTTGAGGCGCCGATGACAACAACTGATTTTGGATCGAAAAATTTTTCCATGTACTTCTCACTTTTAATAATGTTTTTTAAACGTTTTTAAGTATTCAAATCATTCAATCTTTGTCAAGAAAGAAAAATTAGTATTTCCTGACGAGGAATAATTTTCCTATGATAATTCCTGCAGTTATGATGTAATAATAAATACATTGAATTCGTAAGCGAGTAAATACCCTTGCTCGACTTTGGGGGTAAGTCAGCTATTATTGAATCATAATTTCTTGAGAATCGAAGATTCTTTGCGCCTTGCCGCGGAAGTTTCAATAAGCCGAAGGCAACCTCAAAATTTTCTTGACCAGTGTGCTCATTGTTTATATATACGCCCACCAAATATAAGGAAACTCTTTTTACTTGATGCAAGACAAGAATGTATTAAAACGATCCGCTCAGATGGCGCGCTCGAAAGCCCGTGGCCGCCGCACGCAGGTGCGCGAATCGGGTATCCACGGCAAGGGCATCTATGTCATCCGTCCCATCAAGGCCGGCGATAGAGTGGTGGAGTATAAGGGCAAGATTATTACCTGGCGGAGGGCACAGGCTCTTCACCCCCACGATCCCAGTCAACCCAACCATACATTCTATTTCCACCTGGACGACGGCCACGTTATTGATGCCAGGCAAGAGGGTAATACCGCCAAGTGGATCAATCACTCCTGCGAACCCAATCTGGAAGCCGTGCAGGATGGCATGCGCGTTTTTCTTAAAGCCCTGCGCGACATCAAAGTTGGCGAGGAGCTCTTTTACGATTACGGTCTGATCATCGAGGGCCGGATTACGCAAAAGATCAAGAAGGAATATGCTTGCCTGTGCAATTCACCCAACTGCCGAGGTACGATGTTGGCCTGCAGATGAATATAATTAAGTAAAAAATATTTCTTGACAAATGTTCTTAGTTTAATTATGTACACCTAAAATAAAGGATGTGTTTTTTATGATGGACAGAAAACTAAATGTAAATAACAATATTTATGGTTATTGGTTTTATATCTATTTTACATTGGTCTGCCCGTCGCTGAAGGGGACTTGTTAAGGTAAAATAAACCAAAACAGCCATGGGTAGATCGAAAGAACTTCCATGGCTTTTCTGTTTTTAAGGCCATGGCGGCAAAAGCCATGGCCTTTTTTATTATTCAGAAGGAGGAAATAATGATTATTGTAATGAAAAATCAAGCTACCGAAAAACAAATTGACGATGTGGTTCACTGGATTGAATCTGTCGGATATAAAGCGCATCCTTCAATCGGCGTAGAAAGGACAATCATCGGGGCAGTCGGTGATAGTCGCGACAAGGAAATTCTTAAATACGCCGAGTCTTTACCGGGAGTTGAAAAAACAATGCCTATTTTAAAACCCTACAAACTGGCAAGCCGTGAATCTCACGAAGGCAATTCTATTATTTCCGTTAGTTCGATTAAAATCGGCGGGCCGGAATTCGTGGTAATAGCCGGTCCCTGCGCGATTGAAAGCGAAGAACAATTGTTGGAAAGCGCCTATGTCGCCCAAAAAGGAGGCGCTCAAATTCTTAGAGGCGGCGCCTACAAACCGCGTACTTCACCATACAGCTTCCAGGGCATGGAAGAAGAAGGATTAAAAATATTAAATCAAGTCAGTATGAGAACCGGTCTGCCGACGGTTACCGAGGTGGTAAATCCGGCTGATGTTGACCTTGTGGAATCTTACGCCGATATGCTGCAAATCGGCGCGCGCAATGTACAGAATTTTGCCTTGCTAAAAAAAGTCGGCCATTCGCGTAAGCCGGTGCTTTTGAAAAGAGGCATGATGACTACTATAGAAGAGTTACTTATGTCGGCGGAATATATTCTTTCGGAGGGGAACTCCCATGTAATCCTTTGTGAACGCGGTATCAGAACATTTGAGACGGCCACAAGAAACACTTTGGATTTAAGCGCTGTTCCGGTATTGAAAAGTTTGACGCATCTGCCGGTTATTGTTGATCCCAGCCATGCTGCCGGTAATTGGAAGTATGTTATTCCGTTGTCCCGCGCGGCGGTTGCCGTTGGCGCTGATGGCCTTATCGTGGAAGTTCATCCGCAACCGGAAAAAGCTGTCTCCGACGGCGCGCAGTCGTTAAAACCGGAAAAATTCTATCAACTGATGGACGAATTGAGGGCGATTACAGTTGCAATGAGGCATTAGAAATATTCTGCAAAAGTTGAAAGGAAGCAAATATATGCGATCGGTAAAAGTTAATCTCGATAAAAAGTGTTTATCATCTTATGAAATCCGCATCGGTAAAGATATATTCGACCGGATGCTGCTGCTTATCGCCAAAAACTATAAAGCGAGGCGCTATGTCGTGGTTACTGACAATTGTGTCGGCGGTCTTTACGGGCAAAAGCTTCTTGCCGGTTTGAAAGATATAGGATTAAATGCGTCTTTGATTGAATTTCCCGCAGGCGAGGCTTCCAAAAATATTAACACCGTGCTTAATATCGCGGGAGAATTAATGGAATCTGGCGCTGATCGGGAGACTTGTCTGATTGCTTTAGGCGGCGGTGTTGTCGGCGATATTACCGGTTTTGTTGCTTCTATATTTATGCGCTCAGTTCCCTATATTCAGATTCCAACCACGCTGGTCGCGCAAGTAGATAGCAGCATCGGAGGTAAAACGGGCGTTGACCTTCCCCACGGAAAAAATTTGTTGGGAACGTTTTATCAGCCATGTGCCGTGTTTGCGAATTTGAATTTTTTAGAAACGCTGCCGGAAAAAGAATTTAACAACGGTCTTGCGGAAATTATTAAATACGGAATTATTGATGATGAAAAAATGTTTCGTGTTCTGGAGTGCAACATGGACGCGATAAAATCGAAAGACTTGAAACTTTTACTGAATCTCGTGGAAAGTTGTTGCCGCATCAAGAAATCAATTGTCGAGATTGATGAAAAAGAACAGGGATTGAGGCGCATTCTTAATTTCGGCCACACGGTGGGGCACGCGCTGGAAACAATTTCTCAATATGCCATAACGCATGGCGAAGGCGTTGCTCTGGGAGTGATAGCGGCGGCGCGTATTTCCGAAAAAACGGGCTATCTGAAAAGCGATGAAAACAAACGCATCGAAGCTCTTGTCAGTGAAGCGGGCCTTCCCATAAAAATACCGAAGTCTCTGGACAGTGATAAGATTATTGCTGCGTTACGGATGGATAAGAAGAAAAAAGGCGATATCGTCAATTTTGTTTTGTTAAAGAAAATAGGAATGCCTTTTATCGATGGAAACATTGATCCGAAACTTATTGCCGCAGTGATTGAGGAGATGAAAAAATGAAGCCGCGAAAGTTGGAAATCTTAAGGGGAAAAATGAAAGAGAAAGACAAGGAAATCATCCGCCTTTTAAATGAACGGTCGCAAATATCCGTCCAGATAGGCAAGGTTAAAGGAGACGGTGGAATACAGGTATATGATCCCGCTCAGGAAGCAAAAGTTTACAATTATTTGCAAGAGTTGAATTCGGGTCCGCTCAGACCCGCGGCAGTTAAGGCGATTTTCCGGGAAATTGTTTCCGCGTCGCGCGATTTGCAGCGGCCGACGACAATAGCCTTTCTGGGACCGGAAGCCACATTTTCTCATTTGGTATCCAAACGGCATTTCGGGGAGTCCTGCCGTTTTTTCCCCCAGAATGGAATTGCCCGGGTTTTTGATGAAGTGGAAAAAGGTACGGTGGATTGGGGTGTAGTCCCTGTAGAAAATTCTCTGGAAGGTTCTGTCAATGTTACACTGGACCGACTGATTTTGACTTCTCTGAAAATCAGGGCGGAGATTTATCTGCGCATCAGCGAGTGTTTGATTTCGTCGGCAACAAGTATGAAAGGCATAAAAAATGTTTATTCCCATTCTCAGCCATTAGCCCAATGTCAGTCATGGCTCAGGGCGAATATGCCGAATTGCGTACTGGGTGAGATGGAGAGTACGGCCGCGGCAGTGCAAAGAGTGCGTGGTAAAAAGACCGAAGCGGCAATTGGCAGTTCATTGGCCGCTGAATGTTACGGACTGAATATACTTGCGGAAGGTATTGAAGATAATTCTTCCAATATGACCCGTTTTTTGGTTATTGGCAGGGGAGAAAGCGAAGCCACGGGTAATGATAAGACTTCCCTGATTTTCGCTACACATCATTCTCCCGGTTCTCTTCACAGCGCG
>JBEKJX010000259.1:0-4546 GCA_050011015.1 Smithella sp. | reverse complement strand
CCCCGGCATTAAAGCGCAGGCCTTGTATTTTTCAGGATGCACGGTAAGCTATGTAGAGCATGATATCGGCATGGCAACCGTAAGATTGCTCGATCGGGCCGGTGTGGATTTTGCCTATGCCGGCAAACCGGAGAATTGCTGCGGAACCCCGATGCTGGTTGCCGGTAAATGGGATCTTTTTGAAGATATCATGCGCAAGAATATAGAGCTTGTAAAGCGAACCGGCGCGGATACTGTGATTGCCTCCTGTCCGGCCTGCGACATGATGTGGCGCAATGTCTATCCCGAATGGGCGAAGAAACTGGGCATCGAATATAATATCAAAACCAGACATTACTCCGAAGTTATTGCTGAAAAAATAAAATCCGGCGAATTCAAATTTCCCGCAAATAATATACAACCGGTAAAAGTAACCTGGCATGACTCCTGCCATATCGGCAGGGCATCCGGCGTTTACGAGCCTCCCCGCGATATTATCAAGGCGATTCCCAATGTGGAGTTTGTCGAAATGGAGCACCACCACGAAAAAGCGCATTGTTGCGGCAGTGTTCTGACTTTGATTAAAGAGCCGCCAATCGCTGCCGATATCGGTAAAACAAGACTCGATGAAGCCGTGGACGCCGGAGCGCAAAAGGTGCTGGCTCTGTGTCCCTGCTGTCAGGTTCAGCTGCGTGTAACCGCGAAAAAGAAAAACATACCGGTGGAAGTCGTGGATTTAGCGCACCTGGCCGGAAATGCGCTGGGCTATGAATTCCCCGATCCCAATCCTGACGTGCACCGCCAGTGGGGCGTTTTCGACGCCTTCATCTCTCTGATGTCGCCGCGGGGATTTGCGAAGCTTATGGGAACCATGTGGCCGGAATTGATTGATGCCATGCCCTTCGGTATGGGGCCGATGATGCGGGTCATGGGCAAGATTCCCGGCTCCCTCAATTTAATGAAGCCGATGTTTCCGGTTTTGTTTCCCATACTGCTGCCGATGATGATGCCGAAGGTAATGCCGGTAATGCTCGACAGAGTTGCCGCGCAGATTGCCATGCCCGATTACATGCGTGAGCAGATGCCTGAACTAATGCCCAAAGTGATGGATAGTCTCATGCCGCACATGATTGGTGATCTTGTGCCCTTGGTTACGCAACCGATGATTGATTACTTGACAGGCAAAACAAAATAAATATGCCCTCTCCCAAAGCTTTGTGAATAAATAAGCAAAGCCTATTCTAAGAAGAGATTTCCCGCGATGAGAAGCGGGAAATCTCTTCTCCTTATTTAAAGATCCATGCAGATAACAATAATAAATCAAAAATTATCTAACTGTTATCAGACAGTGATTAACCGACATAAAATCAAAAAATTGTCCTTGACTATTATGAGCATATGCTTATAATACATCTAAAGGAGTGTTCGTAGAGAAATGACCAGACCAAAATGTCACCGTAATATATGCGGAATTCCGGATAAGAACTATTTCAAGCCTCGCGGCATACCTGCCGTTGATCTGGATGAAGTGGTGCTGAATCTCGATGAATTTGAAGCTATTCGTCTGGCGGATTACGAACAATTATATCAGGAAGAAGCGGCGGCCAAGATGAACATTTCCCGCCAGACATTCGGCAGAATCATAAACGAGGCGCATAAAAAGATTGCCGATGTATTGATCAATGCCAAGGCCCTGAAAATCGAGGGCGGAAATGTAACTTTAGAAGAAACCGAACCCTGCGGACAGGCAAAAAGATGCAGGGCAGGTAAAAAATATAAATCTTTGAAGGAGAAATAAAATGAAAATCGCATTACCATCACGTATGAACCAGATTGACGAACACTTTGGACACTGTGAACACTTTACGGTATTCACCATTGACGGGCAGAAAAAAATAACAGCGGAAGAAAAGATTGCTTCTCCTTCCGGTTGCGGCTGCAAATCCAACATCGCCCAGACCCTTGCCGAAAAAGGTGTAAAACTGATGCTCGCCGGAAATATGGGACAGGGCGCTGTAAATGTATTGAACGGTCACGGCATTGATGTCCTGCGCGGCTGCTCCGGCGATGTGAAAGCAGTCGCAGAAAGTTGGCTTGCCGGTAAGCTGGAAGACAACGGGATTGCCTGTGCTCAACATCAGCACGGCTGTTCCGAATAATAATATTATGACAGACACCAAGCGTGATTTTGACAAAGCTGCCGTATCGTGGGACGAAAATTCCGGGCGAGTTAAAATGGTCCGGGATATCGCCAGGACGATGATTGACGAAATAAAGTTGACGCCGGCAATGGATGTTATGGACTTCGGCTGCGGCACCGGTTTGCTGACTTTACAGTTGCAGCCGTTTGTTCGTTCCATCACAGGGGTGGACAGTTCCCGCGGGATGCTGGATATCTTGAATTCCAAAATCAAGGATCGAAATCTGAACAACGTAAAAACCTTTTTTCTCGATATTGAAAAAGACGATGTTTTGAAAGGCAACTACAATCTGATTACAAGCAGCATGACTTTCCATCACATCAGGAATATCCGGTATCTTCTGGATCAATTTTATAATGTTATGCTGCCGGAGAGCATTCTTTGCATTGCCGATCTGGACAGTGACGATGGTCAGTTTCATGAAAGCAATGAAGGTGTCTTTCACTTTGGTTTTGACAGAGAAAAATTGAGCGCTGCTCTCAGAGAAGCGGGGTTTCGAGATATAAAGTATTTGACAGCGGCTGGAATAACAAAACCGCTCCATGGTGGCGGACAAAGAGAATTTACAGTATTTCTTATAAAGGGCTGTAAGTTATAAAAAAAGACCTTCGTTATGAATTCAATGATGTTAAATGCCGTAGATGCGATAAATCAAACAGGACGCTGCCCTGTTTCCATTCAGATCGAAAATACCATGTCCTCCAATATCTTCCTTATAGTAAGCTGTAATCCTCAAGCCGCCAGTCTCGATGAATATACAACGTTTCAATCGGAAAGAAACAAAAAACGCTGAACATTTAACTTATAATGTGTTACAAATATCAAATAAAGGTTACTATCTTATCGTCTGAATAAAGGAGTTCTTTCTGCCTTTTACTGTTAAGAAAAAATGTTTGCAGGAGGAAATTAGCATATGAAAAATGGAGTCGCAATAGCCTTAGTATGGTGCGGCGGGATCGGGCTCATCGTCCTTACCATCGTAATTCTTCTATCCTGGGAAAAGTGGCGAAGGCGAGCCATCACCGGGGCGGGAAAATCTTTTGGTTTTCATCGTCTGGCACAGGGAGAAATATTGCCGGTCGTACTGGTTCCGCTGATCAACCCTTCCAAAAATAAATATTTTGTAATCCTGCGGGGAGAGATTAACGGATATGATGCGGGATTTTTCGATCTTTTTATCGGGGCGGGCAAAAACTGGTTTTATCAATCCACGGTAATCGTGAAGAACCCGCAGGTAATGATGCCGAAGTTTCAATTGAAGCCCTCCGACTGGTCGCAAGTCATCAGTCAGCGAACCTGCGGAGACGAGTTGAAAGTACTTTGACGCGAGAAGGATATGGGCTCTCTGAGGTTATCATCCGATAATCCGCAATGGGCGCTGCAAACATTTTTCAACGCTGCTCCTCAATTTTTCCAAAAGCTGCAAAAAGGAAAATGGACCATCGAGGGCTTTCAGCATTCACTGGTAATATATCGATGGGGTCAAACAATTTCACCGCGGAAACTTCACGACTATGTAAGTCAGGCGGCAGAAATAGCGAGAGAAATGTATTCACTTTGCTCCTGACTGTCTTTCAACCGGTGATCTTCAATTCCGGCAACTGCTCACTGGCGCGGACTTATGGATGAAACAAATGAATTTGACAGTTAAAGAATCGAATTTTTTATTTCTTTCCACTGAAAATCCCGATTTTCAAATCTCTGATTTTATGATAAATCACAATATGTAACAGTCCGTGCAGGCGGTATTAAAACCGGTTTATAAACAAAAGACAGCTTCGCCATTACAGGACGACCAATCCAATGAACAAAGTATCCGAATCAAGTTCAAAGAAAAGAATAATTCAGACAGTGATTGCCGTTCCGATGGTTGCCTTTTTGCTTGTCGGGGCGCACGGATTTATTTCTGATTATAAATATTTGAAAACACAGGAACGCCTTCTTGCAGCCCGGACGGCGACCGCGGAGGGAACCATATTGCGGCTATACGACGCGGCTCGCGGCACGGTTATATTCAAGAAGGAAGTCGTCTCTTTCAAAACCGACTCGGGCCGCGAAATCGAATTTAAAGCGATTGCCAACAAGAGCGAGAAGCCCGGCATGACCATGACGGTCAACTACGATCCCGCAAATCCGGATAATTTTGCCGTCGGGAAAGAGATATTCAGTTATTCGGATCTGTTCTGGGGTAACATATTTTTCCTGCTTATGGGCTTCTTTTTTCTTTTTATAATTTGCTGGATAGGAAGAACGCCGGATGATGAATTATAATAAAGAAACCGTGCAACGGTTGGCAACGAATTCAGAAACGCGTTTGTCATATTATTGGCTTCTTTAGTCTGTTTTCGAGATACTCTTTCACGCCC
>JBEKJX010000258.1:0-4571 GCA_050011015.1 Smithella sp. | reverse complement strand
CAATATCAGCGTCTACTGGGAAAAATATAAGAAGGACAGGAGATAGGGGATATGTATCTCATCGGAGATCATCTCGCTCAAAAAATATCAAAAAATAAAAACAAAAAAGGAGAACTTTATGTCTTACAAAATGATCCACTTTCGTAAAGCGGGAGAAATAATCAAGGAAAAGAAGATGGCCAACGGAATAAAGCAATTGATGGAATATCTACAGGATTGTTTATACGGCACGAGGTACAAAGGCGAACTTATGCGTCAGGCATTAAAAGAGATGGACTGGCGGCAGGAAGGTGATCTGAACATTCTGGACGGACGCAGATACTTTTACAAAGGTTTTAAAAATCGTGTGGCCATTGATGGAAGTTTCTCTAGCTATGAATATATACAAAATGCCCTGTTAAAACTTCAGGTCGGTTTTGACAAGAAAAAGATTGATATGGGTATCGTCATGGTCACGTCTCAGAGAAGCGAAAAGAGCAAACTGGGGACTACAGAGGAACTGGTGGCAAAGGAAATTGAAATGCTGCATCCCACAATAAGCTTGCCCGTCACGATCATCCTGTTTGATCTGGGACGACCAGGCGAACTCTATGAAGAAAAGAAACCGAAGAAGGAAGAAGCTTTACCGGAAAATGCCGGCGCTGATCCGAAACTGATTGATAAATATCTTCACGGCGATTCCGCGATAAAGAAAGACACGGACAAAAAGAAAAAAGTCGCGACTAAACCCAAGGCTAAGATTCATCTGGTCAAGAATGAACCTCCCAAAGCAGCCGTTAATCAGTAATTTCACCAAAAACAATCAGTAATCAATCGGGAGCCGCCCGTCCGCTTCATGGATACGCACCCTGTAGAGCCGTCAGGGAAAATATAATGTGTCAGGCGGTGAAAGACACATCTCCCAATACAATCTACCAATATACGATGAATTTTAAACAAAGGAGGTTTGATAAATGGCATATACGCCGGAATTGAGCGATAAATCCTGCTGCACGCTCAGAAGAATCGCCTGGTTTCTCAATATACCGATGACCACAACGTTAGAGCAAATAATAGTCGTTATACCCGCGCTTCTGGACAAAGGAAAAGTCTGTGAGAGTTGCAGGGATAAAAGCAGGTGCGCTGATTGTGCTTTCAAGAAAAACAATAATTATAAAGGTAATTCATTAATCAAAATGTTACCGGAAAGGAGAAATAACCAATGTCCAATATGACAACGCTTTCAGAGGTCATGGAAAGAGTCGAAGCTATGTCCAGAAACCATACGGATATGAATATAAAAACAAAAGAAATATCGTTTGATAATCTCGATACCGTTAAAATCGGGAGCGAACCCCATCTATTGAAACCTATTGCGCAGCAGTCCATAACAAACAGACTGGGTATACCTATTCAGTATCTGAGAAGGTGCCCTGAAGATATTCAGGCAATAAACCTTAACCACTGGATTAAATATGAAAAGAACGAGGAATTATTCTTCCGGTTTGAAGGTACTAAGGTAAGAGCAATATTTACTCCCCGTTATATCCCGACTGATAATTTGGAAGTCTTAAAAAAGCTTGATGCTCTTAATTATGCAGCTGATACAAGAGTTCATTGCAATTTGGACAACGAGTTTATGTCCTTGAGCATTCCTGACGGAAGACAGACTTTCAATGTTTACGGTGAGAAAATGACTCCTGGAATATCCGTAAGCAATTCTGAAGTCGGACTTGCTTCCTTGTCAATAGCAGCTTTTATGCTGAGGCTGGTCTGCACGAACGGAATGATTTCCAAAACAGAAGTTTCCGCATCATACCGGCATGTATCAGCTAAAATACTTACAGGACTCCCGGCAGTCTTGAACAACGTTTCCGAAGAACTGGGAAGACAGAAGGAGCAGATAAAATTATCACTGGAGAGCAAAGTTGCCAATCCGGAGAGCACCATTAACAATTTTAATAGTCAGTTCCTGTTAAACAAAGCGGAAAAAGAAGCTGTAACCTGGGCGATACCTCTGGAATACGGATTTACGATGTTCAGTATTGTCAATGTCTATACCAAAGCTGCTCAATATAAAGCGCTTCCTGCAGAAAGTAGTTTTAGACTGGAGAAAGTGGGCGGAACGATTTTGGGTATGGTAAAACATACTGTAAATTGAACGGAATGACAGTGCGCACTATTTGATGAAGGATAGTTGAAGGGGTTATTCTTTGTCTTGGTGCGTGCTGTGTCTTTAAAAAAGGTGTAATAAACAAATTGAATATAAAATCAATTTGTTGTAGATATTTTTACACTTTTCAATTCATTTAACATATTTTCAATGGAGAATGAAAATTGTCCTTAACCGATCAACACGCGTTTATAGATGAATTTGGAAATTCCAATTTGGATATAGCAAAGGAAGGTGTTTCAACTCATTTTATTGTTTCTGCGGTAATTGTTGATGAGCATAAGATACCTTTATTGGAAGAAAAATTAGATATAATCAGAAAAAAATATTTTCAAACTGGCGATATCAAGTCAAGAAAGGTTGGAAAAGATGATTCAAAAAGATCAAGGATTCTAAATGAATTATCAGAATTAGATTTTCATATATTTGCTGTAGTTGTTGATAAAGCAAAACTGCATTCTGAAGGATTCAGACATAGACATGTGTTTTATAAATATCTCCATTCTCTAGTGGATGGTGCTTTATACCGTACGTATCCAAATCTTAAAATAAGCGCTGATCAATATGGTACAAAAGAATTCATGGATGGTTTTTGTAAATATATTGAAAACAATCATATCCCTGATTTATTTAACCAAGCTGATTTTTGTTTCGTTCCAAGTAACTCAAGTCTTTTAGTACAGTTAGCAGATTTTATCTGTGGTACTCTTGCAAGACACTTTGATTATTCCGTTAAATCTGAGAATAGTCCCGATTTTATCAGTATTTTAAAGAAAAGAATACTTTACGTTGTACCGTGGCCCGAAGAGTCGAAAACGTATTTATATGAATCCCCAGATGAAAAATCAGAATATGATGAAACAATTGCTACCCAATCACTCAATTTAGCAAACCTATTCATTAGTCAATATGAAGATGACAAGGATCCCACGGTTAGAGATCGAGTCAATTGTTTGAAGTTTTTATTATTCTACTTTCGTTTTGTAAATCCACACAAATATGTAACGACAAGAGAATTAAAATCTCATATCAGTTACGATAGGATCACTGAAATATCTTCCGTCTATTTGAGATCAAATATTATTGCAAAATTACGGGACAGTAGAGTTTTAATATCAAGTAGTCCTAAAGGATATAAACTTCCGGTAAATATGAATGATATTTATGATTTTATAAATCATTCAAATGCAATAATTTTTCCAATGTTAGACAGATTAGAAAAATGTCGAAAAGAAATAAAACTTGCCACAAAGAATGGGTTGGATATATTTGATCGTTCAGATTATATTTCATTAAAGAGTTATTTTGATTATATAAGGTGAGAAACTAAATAAGTGCAGAAAGAAGCTAAAGCGCGAATCAAAATCAATAAACTACTGGAAGAATCCGGATGGAGGTTTTTCAAGACTCCCGAAGGTCCTGCTACAATCATTGTTGAACCAAATATAAAATTAGAAGACGCCGGTGAAAATTTCGAGAAAGTAAAGAAGGGATTTGTAGATTATCTTCTTACTGATGGCGATGGATTTCCAGTATGCGTTCTGGAAGCAAAATCGGAAGATAAAGACCCTCTCATAGGGAAACAACAAGCGAGAGAATATGCTAATTCCCAGAAAGTCCGGTTTATAATCCTCTCCAATGGAAATATTCATTACCTATGGGACAAGGAATGGGGTAATCCTACACGCATTTCACGATTTCCATCCATTGATACTCTCCATGAGCGAAAGAAATATGCTCCCGATGTAAACAAGCTAATCAACGAAGAAATCAATGACGATTATGTTGTCCTGAGTCAGAACCCCTATTATCATCAGGACCCCAGTTGGAAAGACGAATCCCTAAGAAAGGATTTTATCTTCGATACAGGTTTAAGGTTTCTTAGACCTTATCAACTGGATGCGGTAAAAACCATTCAAAAAGAAGTATCCAAAAACAGAAACAGATTTCTTTTTGAAATGGCCACCGGAACAGGAAAGACATTAGTCGCTGGCGCTATCATCAAGCTTTACTTGCGGACTAAAAACACCAACAGAGTCCTTTTCCTGGTTGATAGACTGGAATTGGAAACTCAAGCGAATACAAATTTAAATGATTATCTTAACCCTGATTATTCATCGGTCATCTTTAAGGAAAACCGTGATGACTGGAAAAAAGCTGATATTGTTGTCACAACCATTCAAAGTATTTCTTATGAGAATAAATACCTTAAGCTTTTTTCCCCAACAGATTTTGACCTGATCATTTCCGATGAAGCGCACCGTTCTATTTCCGGTAACAGTAGGGTTATCTTCGAATATTTTATCGGAGCAAAACTGGGTTTGACCGCCACACCAAGAGATTATCTGAAAAACCTTGATGAAAAGGAATTGGCGGATACAGATCCCAGAGATTACGAGAGAAGGGTTTTACTTTCTAC
>JBEKJX010000257.1:0-4606 GCA_050011015.1 Smithella sp. | reverse complement strand
TGCAAAGTAAAATCAGCCGGAGCTTTGCAATCAGCTTATTGGGCGTGTTAGAGCTTTCATATTCTGGAATACTGTAACAACCTCTCATCAAGTGTTCCTGTATGAAGTTCAAAAAGATGATTATCATAATCATAAAAATAGATTGATCTGGCCTCTCCGCTCATTCGATTACGATCAGGTTTTATATCCAGACCCAGGTTCTTAATCCTTGATGCATATTCATCAAATTCTGCGTCAGATACTTTGAATGCTACATGGTTATAAGAACGTTTTTGTAGTGGCTCTCCCTCCATAACTGCTATCCAAATGCCACCGATAATAAAGAACTTTTCATAAGATAAGGGAAAATTTTTCTTTGAACTGTCATAAACCTCTTTAGCATCAAACACTGTTTGCAGAAATTTACACGTCCTTTCAACACTTCTGACAGTTATTGTTATATGACTTATTGTCTCGATCATTTGTGGGTTAGAACTCTAAGAGTGTTCATTTTATCTTTACTAATAATATAAATGCCAACTATTACTGTTTGATCTAGACCTTATGTTAAAAAAATACAAGGGCAAGTCTCAACTTTGTTATAGCGTATTTAGTTCGCCAAAACATAAATACCTAACCCAAAGGAGGCTTGCCATGGAAAAGAATAACAAACTTGACTTTGGAGGTCAACACATTTACGTGGGCATGGATGTCCACAAGAAGAGCTGGAGCGTGAGCAAAGAAACCGAACAGTTTGCGCATAAGACCTTTACTTAAACCGGCCATCCCCCGAATGTCTTCCTATCGGGCGAAGCGTTCTCCCATTTCAAAGGCTTTTGCACAATCAACGGGAAATGCTTCCCGCCGCCTCTGTGCCTTCTTCTCAGGATCAAAGCGTGGGGCAAATACTTTTGAATAGTCTTCAAACTGGTAAGTGTCATAACTGCACAATGACTCTGAAACACCGAATATCCTTTCCATGATCATCTCATTCCAGTTGATATGGTGATTGAAGCCCCGTTCTTTAGCCATTTCCTCGTTCGCGCCCAAAGTGTAAATGAAGCCAGTTGAAATCTTTCTTGGAAAGAGTGACCCCGGAGGGTCGATATAGGGAGAATAGGGGAAAAACAGTCGCTCCATAAAGGATCTCATCTCACCTGTGACAGTTCCGTAATAGATAGGGGAACCGAGAATAAGGGCATCGACATCCAGAATCGCTTTCAGGAGGGGCGTCAGGTCGTCTTTCACAGCACACTTGCCATAGCTCGGGCCGTCAATCGTCTTGCAGGAAAAGCAGCTTACACATCCTTTGAACTTAAGGTCATAGAGGTGTACCAGTTTTGTTTCCGCGCCCCTGGATGCAGCGCCTTCAAGCGCTCTTTCGAGCAGTGTCGCCGTATTCCATTTCTTTCTAGGACTTCCATTGACTGCAATCACCTTTATGCGTTTCGACATTTCCTACGCACCTCCATAATTTATTTTATTCAGCATTATAAAAAAATATTTCACGCACGGAAAATTCCTGACTGCAAACCGGTACACGAATAAGTGGCAAAGATGATTTTGTCAGGAATCGATGGATTTAAAAAGATGTTGCCTCACCATTTGTTCCATCTGCGCAACATGGGGCCCTTCCAGTTCCGCGGCTACCTTTTCCAGAAAAGCGGGAATATTAATTTGTTGCGGACATTTTTCCAGGCATTCCCCACACTGAGTGCATTGAGAAGCGTAACCCGGCTGTACGGTCAGAGCGCCGCACGTTCTCATGACGTACATGAATGGAGCCTCGGCGGTTGTATTGTACATATGCATACTATTGTAAATATCAAAACAGGCAGGAATTAAAACATCAGCCGGGCAAGGCAGGCAATAACCGCAGCCGGTACAGCCAACCTTCATAATTTTACGGTATGTCTGTGCCACTTTTTCTATAAGCTGCAACTCACTCTCCGTAAGAGAATTGGGGTGAGCATCCTGAGCGATAGCGATGTTTTCAGCAATATGGGACTCCTCATTCATTCCCGAGAGTACCACGGTGACTTCAGGGTGATTCCAAATCCAGCGCAGCGCCCATTCCACCGGAGCTCTTTTTTGTCCACTTGTATCCCATACGGCAGCCACAGCAGAAGGAGGAGAAGGCCGTCCAAGATTTCCCCCCCGCAAGGGTTCCATAACGATTACGCCCAATCCCTTAGACGCCGCGTACATAAGTCCCTTCTTGCCCGCCTGAGTCTCCGTATCGAGGTAGTTGTATTGAATCTGGCAAAATTCCCAGTCATAGGAATCTACAATGCGTCGGAAATCATCCCAAACGCCATGAAAGGAAAATCCGGCATTGACAATCCGTCCATCCTTTTTCGCCTTCTCCAGAAAATCCAGTGCGTTTAAGGAATTCAACGAATCCCAGAAAACTCCATTCAAACCATGAAGCAGATAATAGTCAATGCCGCTGGTATGTAGTTTCTTTAACTGTGCATCCAGATACCGGTCCATATCTTCCCTTGATTTTATCAGCCAGGAAGGTAGTTTTGTGGCCAAACGTACTTTTCCCCTGTATCCTCCAGCCAGGGCTCGCCCCAGAAACAATTCGCTTTCTCCCCCATGATAAGGCCAGGCGGTGTCCACATAATTCACTCCCTGATCAATCGCACTTCGTATTTGCCGGGTTGCCCGCTCTTCATCTATCCTTTGATCTTTCTGGGGAAGACGCATGGCTCCGAATCCCAAAATCGAAAGAGAGTCACCGTTTTTCTTCATGGCTCGATACAACATTGTCATTTCTCCTTTCTTTGCAGAAGAAGGATTGATTAACGATTGCTGTTTGTAATCCAGTGTAGTGTTGCAATGAAACCTTGTCAATGACATACTGTAAAGATATTTATATAACATTACACTAGCATAAATTTACAGTTTTGAAAATTGAGCATTACAGGAATTTTTTCACATCTATTCATTAATTTAAAAATATTTATTATAAAAAATGTTACATGACCTATGCTGGTGCCCATCTATTAATCCACAGTATTCGGCAGGTGGTAGAATTACGGATTATCATTTGTAATCTTGTTTTTTCTGCGGGATTGGTTTTTCCATCTTATGTAAGCTGATAGCTCTTTTCTCGAAACAATCTCAGGCAGGCATCCACGACGACATCATCATAAAGAATCCCCTTATTTTTCTCGATCTCTTCTAGAGCTATCTCAATACCCAAGGCCGCACGATAGGGACGATGGGAAGCCATGGCCTCCACAACATCGGCCACAGCCATAATTCGCGCCTCTAAAAGAATTTCATCCCCTTTCAGATTTCTTGGATAGCCTGAACCATTCATCCGTTCATGGTGTTGATAAACAATTTGCGCCAGTGGCCAGGGAGATTCCACATCCTTCAGCATTTCGTATCCATTCTGAGGGTGCTCTTTAATCAGAGAGAATTCAAGGTTTGTCAGTTTAGTAGGTTTAACCAGGATCTCAGCGGGTATGGATAATTTCCCGATGTCATGGATGGAACCTGCCATACGTATTCCTTCAATTTTATCCTGGGGTAATTCCATCTCCGTGGCAATGGCACGGGCAAGATCCGCAACTCGCGACTGGTGACCAGCCGTATAGGGATCTCTGGCTTCTGAAGCGGATACCAAAACCTGAATGGTTGTGCCAACCGCTTTCCTGAGGCTATCTAATGTCTGCTGGAGTTTCTCATCCATCTGTTTGCGTTCGGTAATATCTCGGTTTACACTAATAATGCCGACCGGCTGCTGATTTTCATCTCTAATAAAGGAAGCCCTAACCTCTGTCCAAACGCTGCTTCCGTCTTTTCGTTTCATTTCCAACTGAATCATCAGGGGGCTATTAATCCGTCTATTACCGGAGTTCTCCATCTCCATGATTTCGGAAAAAGTCTTCAAGGCCATATCCCAGGATGAGGGCATCACCGTGTCGGAAAGTCGCAGCGTCAACAACTCTTCCGGTTCATATCCCATCAATGTTTTTACTGACGGGCTGGCATAGGTGTAAATCAAATTCATATCCAAAACGAAAAGGACGTCATCGATATTATCGGCCAGCAGGCGATATTTGTTTACACTTTCCCTCAACGCTTCTTCCGCCTGTTTGCGGTCGGTAATGTCTATGATTGCTCCTCTGAGTCCCACGGGCTTGTCATTGATGTAACTTAAACTTGATATTACAATTGCAGGAAATTCAGATCCATCCAGCTTCTTTAAAGTATATTCTGTACGGATTACCGGCGCTCCATTTAACAGCTTTTGAATATTACTGCTCGATTTCTCAATGGCCTCAGGCGTAAGTATTTTCCATACTTTAAAACCTTTCTTTAAATCCTCTTCCGTGCCTCCGAACTTTTCATAGATAGCGCGGTTGGCGGAAGTAATATTAGCCTCAAAATCCATCTCATAGACAGGGATTGGTAAAAAATCATACAGATCACGGTATTTCTTCTCGTTCTCTCTTTGAGCTTCCTCTGCTTGTTTGCGCTCGGTAATATCAATACCGACCCCCACTAAAAAATCAATATCCTGTCCTTGCTGGATCACGGGTCGGCCATGCCATTCCACTAAGTAGATCCGGTCTGACCTGCTGATAATCCGGTTTTCGTTGACAGTCGG
>JBEKJX010000256.1:0-4609 GCA_050011015.1 Smithella sp. | reverse complement strand
TTCCATCATAGGCAAATGGTGTGGAAAGCGGAATTTCTATCCAGTCGCCGGCCCCAAGCCCTGCGGGAACGGTAAAAGTTCCGCTGAATACTGTTTGGGCGTCTGCCATATTGCCGGAGAACGTTGCGCTGCTAAGCGATGTGCTTGTTGTGTGGCCGATCACAACAGTGAAATCATTGTAATCAGAAGCATTGGAATTACTTAAGAGATGGCAAGCAACTTTGGTAATGGTTCCCTTGGTGCCCAATTCTTCAGCAAAGTATAGATACTGACGTTTGTTGTTCAATGTTGAGCTGAAAGGAAAACTCTCATTAGTATTGCCCGCTGTAATCACATTCATAGTTCCGCCGGCAAACCGGAATTTGATTAAATACTGAGAGCCGTCAACAACTGATCCTACTGTATCCCCGGGGTTGCCAACCAGGCGGGTGTTGGTTCCGAGGTTACTATCGAGCCACCATACCTCGAGGTCGTTGGTAACGGCAGTCGTCTCAATTTGCACAACGAGATTATCCGTGCCGTCGTAGGTAAACGTGCCATCCGGTATAGGAATCCAGACGTACGTTCCGTAAGGAACACCCGCGGGTACGGTAAAAGTCTGGGCGTTGGCCACCATAACCGGTTTTCCGATATTGAAATTATTGGCATATGTAGTTGTCAGACCGGTTAAGCTGGTATGGCCAAGCGTGACCGTCGTGGTAGCAGAAGAAGCGCCGGTTACGCCTGCTGACGGGCCGGACACCGGGAACCCGATACCGGTAATGGGGCCAGAACCGTTAATTTCTCCTGCTTTGTATAAGAGCTGTATTTTCTGGACTGATCCAAAGGGTAATGCATTATAATTAGAAACCGGGTACAATATAGAACTTTCCCCGCCGGAAAGAGTAAATTGTGTGTCCGGCCGCCAATTTTCCGGAGTACCGGTAGTTGATGTCGCACCGCCGGCTTCGACGATGTTCAGATTACTGGCGGTGGTGTCGTAATGGTCTCTGGTCCACAATGTTGCTATCGCTGGATTGCTGCAGGTGCAGGCATCGCGGGAAATATCCACTACCAGATTATCCACGCCATTGTAATAGAAGGGAGTATCCAGCGTAATCGTGTACCAGGTGCCGGCCGTTCCCGGGGAAATAGAAACAGTGGAGGAATTAAGCACTGTTTGCTGCGATCCCTGGCCGGTATTGATATTATTGGCGAATATACCGGTACCACCTGTATTTAAAGTGCCGGTTAAATTAGCCTGGCTGGTATGACTCATTTTTATGGTGGTATTGGGACAAGAGAAGAGGGCGGTCAAATCTTGATCATAACGAAAAGAAATAGCTGTAATCGGGCCGGCGCCTTTCATTTCCGCGGCTCTGTAAAGTATCATTACCCGGAGACCATTGCCGCCATTATTACCAAACGGCACATCAATATCTGCGGCTCCGCCTGATAAAACTGCAGTTTTAGTCAAGGTTGATGACGATGACGAAGGCACTGAGCCGCCGCCACCGCTGCTGCAATCTGCGAGCGCCATAATCAACACCAGCAGTAAAACAAATAACTTCACCATTTGTTTCATATGCAATCTCCTTTGATGAATTTTTCAGGCCAAGACAGCCTTGAATTGTTTAGTGATCGTTATCTGCACAGTAAGAATTGCTGTAAGAATGGCTATAAGAATTGCAATGGATTTTTTATTTATAAAGAATTCAAGAATAAATTGCAATTATTATTTTGCCTGGAAATGATGACTAATTAATTCCAGATCTGAACAGCAGCAGGTGGACACCGGCATAGGCCATGTAACATTTTTCGTAATCAATATTTGCTGATTAATGGATGAAAGGTGCAACAGCAGAGTCAACGGTTTCCGGCTTATCAGATTTTTGAAAAAATTCCTGTAATTCTCAATTTTCATATATGTAAATTTATGCTAGGGTACAACCAGCAATCGTTAAACAATCTTTCATCATTAAAAGTATTATACATTAATAATGCGGCATTTGTAATATTAGCACTGATCCATATAAATAATGCTGGACAAGAAAAATGATCAGATAACAGATAATGACAAAGGAGGGGACAATGATCGTAACTACAACTGAGAATGTTACAGGCTATCGGGTTACTGACGTGAAGGGGCAGGTATTTGGTGTAGTCGTTCGCAGCAGAGGATTGGCCGGTAATATCGCGGCTGGACTTCGCTCTATATTTGGCGGAGAAATTACTGAATATACACAGCTCCTTGAAGAAGCACGGCGTCATGCCATTGATCGCATGGTGAAAAATGCCACCCTCATGAAGGCTAATGCCATAGTTATGATGCGTTTCGATTCTGCAGAAATCGGTCAGACAATGAGTGAAATAGTAGCTTATGGCACTGCAGTAGTATTAGAAAAGCAGGATTGATTTTATGCTGCGAATTGGATTGCTGATTTTTGGTTTAGTGCTTTCAGTGACTGGTCTAGTGCTGCTGATTCAAGATAAATGCACTTACCAACCATATCTGATCTTCGGGGGCATACTGGTGATCGCGGTTCTGTGTGAACGCTGGCATTATCGACGTAAAGAACATAATCATAACAGCCAGTGGCAACAAACAGGCGAAAGATTTGAAGATCCCGAAACAGGACAGACTCTGGAGGTATATTATGACCCTGTTTCCGGAGAGCGACGCTACGTGAAGAAATAACAACATTGCTCAAATCATAGAAAAAAAGAACAAGTCCATGCAGGATAATGGACACCGGTTTAGCTTTTCATTATCTACTAATGAGTATATAAAAATAAATAGTACAACCGTTCCTATTATTAAAAAAAATTGAAATTGTAAAGGTAGGCTAAAGTTGGGATAAATGGCGGAAGACAACATTATTAAGGCATTGATAGAGATCATCTTTCGCAGAGAAGGAGTGCGTTTTAAGATTGAAAGTGAACCGGAAAAGGTTAATAGAAAGACAAAAGACATCGAAGCCATTCTCGTATACGATAATCGACGAATCGCTGTAGAACATACCCGAATGGAATCCTTCACAAATCAAATATCAAATGTGCATCGCCTTATTCCAGCAAGAACGAGAATTGAAGAAGAACTGAAAGGGCATGTTCCTGATGACAGATACTTTGTTTTAACCCTGCCGGTTGAATATCTTTGTGCCCTAAGAAAAAGAGATATGGATAAGCAAGTATCCGCGATCATTACATGGGTAATGCAAGAAAGCAGACATCTAGGTGAAAAACGTACGGCGAAGTTAACACTACCGAATGCAGAGCAGTATGTATGGTTAGAATGTCGCTGGAGCAGCAAGATGTTGAATGGAACTGTCATCACAAGTTTACTCTCACCGAAAAGTTTGGATCAAAAGCGTTCAGAAAGATACGAAAAAATCTATAGGGACAAATTATCAAAACTTCATCGTTATGAAGAATGTAATTACGAAACAGTGTTGGCACTTGAGGATATTGATATATCATTATCTAATTCGAGTATTGCTGGCGAACTACTTCAACAAATATCACATCATCATAAAAGCGTAATACCCATGAGTATTTATTACTTTGCAACGACCAACGAAAACGACATTTATGAAGCATATATATTCAAAGAAGGTGATAAATGGCTTGAAAATATCACCCATAGTGGACCTTTCACTGATTTTGATAAATAATTTAAATGGATAATTTCAAAGAACTGTATCTAAAAAAGCAAATACAGGCTCACTATTATGATGGCAATCTTCAATTCAATTCCAAAACTGAATTCTAAGGACAAGATGTAATTACCTTTAGGTATTTATGTTTTAGTGGATTAAATATACCATGACAAAGTTGAGACTTGCCCTTGTATTTTTTTAACATAAGGTCTAGATTATAATCGATAATCGTTAAACAATTTTTCTTCATTTGTAGTATTTAGCCAAGCTACATATAAACATTAGTTAGACTGATAACAATAAATATGGATGATAAACTAGACCGCATAGCGGAGAGATAAAGGATGGATGTTGTTAAGGTAGTCGTTAATGGTGAATGTGATTTGCCAGCTATATTTCTTGGTATAGTGGTAGCATATCTGACGATTCTTATTTCAGTAGCAATCGCGATTTTTAGTGACAAAAAAGACTTTGAGGCATTAGATAGAAATGTCATATTGGATCACATTCTTAAAGCTAAGTGGCTATTATTATATTTGGGTCTAACATTTGTCCCTCTTTTATTCTGGAATGGTTCATTATCATGGACACGCCTATTTGAGATAATTCTTTGGGTTATTGGTGTATTCTTTATTACGAAGATTTTGATTAACTCATATCACTGGATGAAAGGAAATAAGTATCGATTTAGGTTTGATTATTTAAGAGATTTACGAAATAAGCAAGACATGGAAGAAGCATGGCGGTCTGTATGGCAAACAGAGAACATCAATTTTCAGAATGAACAAGAATTTTTTAATATATTCCATTCTACTGTGGATCGATTATTAAAAAACGATGGAAAAAAATAACCTTATAATCGTATCGAAACTGTTGGGTGATTTCAATAATTTTATTGATAAGCGCTCCGCTGTTTTTTTATCATGGTCAGGTGAGATGCTTGACAGAATATTGGAATGGCGCTTTGACGT
>JBEKJX010000255.1:0-4610 GCA_050011015.1 Smithella sp. | reverse complement strand
CAGCGAATGGCCGCAGAAGAAAAATAAAAATAAACGCAATAAAAAGATTAATTAAAAAATGTCCCAGAACAATTTGCTCGGCAACGCTCGAAGACAGTCTTCTCAATATCATTAGAAAATACGGCATAAAAATAAAGCATATGGAAACGCCAATGCATTTGAAGATCAGGTGGGAGAGGGCGGTTCGTTTACCGTTTGCCGTTGCCACCGTTCCGGCCAGGAGCGCCGTGACAGTTGTGCCAATATTGGCTCCCATAATTACGGGCAGCGCATTATCCAGTGAAACCAGATCCTGCTGCGCTAAAAGAGCCATAATGCTGATGGGTATCGCCGAAGCATGAATGATTGCGGTGACCGCGATTCCCAGGCCAATGCCGACAAATGGATTTTGAGTCTGCCGGAACAAGTTCAGGAATGCCGGAGAGTTTTTTAGAGGCTCTACGGCCTGGCTGATTAATCCCAGGCCAAAAAATATCAATCCAAAGTAAAAAATTATCTGACCGGCGATTTTCCACTTGCTTCGATCGATTAACCACAAAAGCCCGCCTATGGAAATAAAAAGAGGCGAAATTTCCGTGAAATGCCAGACAACAAATTGCACGGTCAGAGTCGTGCCGATATCTGCGCCAAGGATAATAGCGAGGGAACTGTAAAAGCTGATCAATCCCGCGCTTACTAATCCGACGGTGAGCGCTGTGGAAGCGGATGAGCTTTGCAAAACAATGGTCGAAATTATACCGGTGAAAAGCCCGTAAAATGGTTTTTCCACAGCATATTTAATGTATTCTTTTATGCGGGCATCAATTACTTTACGGACGGCAGACGCGAGATTGACCATGCCGACCAGAAATAAAACGACACTGCTGAAAATAATTAGAGTTTCTTTCATTACCAAGTCTTCTCCAATTTATTCCCACGGATGTTGATAAGCCCTCCGAAGAGAAACAAAGGAAACTTTAATCTTTTATCACGGATCGTATGCCCAGCCAATAGGTTACGCAGGTGCAAAGGAGCAGGATGTAAAATCCTACAAGCTGGATGGGCGGAGGCGGATCTTGAATCATAAACATAATCGTGGAAATTACTACGGTCGGAATGATCAATAAAAAGAGGGGATAAAAGAACTTTAATTTCATCTTCATGCATTTTTCTCCTTTTCCTGAATAGTTTTATTTCATCGGTTTGCCACTTCTGTTTTAAGCCGCCTGTGCCTGTTAATGCTTGTCACCCGTTTAGCCGCTTGGCCGCCTGGATAGACAGGCATTAAATAATAATAGTATTGTTCTTTCCACTTAGAGTAAAACGCGACAGAGATCAATCAACTTTTTTAAACATCTTCCCTTTGGCGCCGCATACCGGACAGGTTTCCGGCGCTTCTTTTTCTGAAGTATAGCCGCATACGGGGCAAACGTAATAGCTATAAGATTCTTTCGAGCCTTCCAAATTATCAAGCATCTGTTGATAAAGCCCGGCATGAATTTTCTCCACTGCATTGGCAAAATTAAAAGACCGCTCGGCTTCTTTATTCCCTTCGCCTTTGGCCGTTTCAATCATTGCCGGATACATGCTCTTGAACTCATGAGTTTCTCCAGCGATCGCTTCCAGTAGATTTTCCTTTGTGGATTTGATTCCCTTTAATGCCCGCAAGTGGGCGTGGGCGTGAACCGTTTCCGCTTCCGCAGCCGCCCGAAACAACCTTGCCGCCTGCGAAAATCCCTCCTGATCGGCTTTCGCGGCAAAGGCCAGATATTTGCGGTTTGCCTGCGATTCTCCGGCAAAAGCTTCTTTTAAAGCATCTTCTGATTTAGACATAGATTTCTCCTTTGATTATTTTTATTATAAAGTAATTGACATGATTTTTATTCGTATTAATTACCAAATTATTCAGGATGACTCAAGGAAAATAAGTTTCGAAGTTTTGTTTCATCTACAAGTCCGGCATCCTGACGTCAGTAACCATTTAAAAAATACTGTCAGAAATATGTGATAGACCCGGATGAAAAAGTGACTGATGATTTTACTCTTTATTCTTATTCAACTTTTCGACAATATTAGTCAACGATACATCGTCATTGATATTTAATATGCTGTCGTAATTTTCGTCGCTGTATTCGGACAAGTCGACGATTGGATGTGCTGCCGTTGTGGCTTGTTTATTTCCCGCGAACTTCATCAGTGTTGAATCTTCAGTCAGTGGCGACTTATAAAAATCACTCTGAGATAATTCTGTGGAGGGGAGAAAGGTCTTGCCATAGGATGTGAAGTCGGAGCGGGTCTTCAGATATTCCGTCAAGTAACGCTCGGCCAGGAACATCCCCTCCTGTTTCGAGGTTTCTATGGTGTTATTGAGTTGATGAAGCTTGTTATCGCGAATGATGTTCTTTATGGGTTGGGTGCCGCGAACAATTGTCAAAACGGGAACACGCTGGCCGGCTTTTTCCAGGTATATCAATTGCTGAACAACAATCCATGCCAGAGTGGAGGCCAGTTGATAGCGCACCTCGTTCTGGGCATCTACCGGTACGGCATTGCACATACGATAGACGGCCTCTTCAGGCGTGGCTGCATGCATAGAGGCAATGACCAGGTGACCCGACTCCGCCGCATTGAGAGCGAGCCGCATGGTTTCCCCTTCCCGCAGTTCGCCTACAACGATCACATTTGGATCTTCGCGCAGCACATCAATGAGACCCTGTTCAAAAGAAGGCATATGGGAACCGAGTTCGCGCTGTTCGATGAAGGATTTTTTCGATGGAAAGCGGTACTCGATGGGATCTTCCAGCGTGATAATATGTGCCTGACGGTATTTATTGATGTCGTTGATAATCGCCGCAATTGTCGTTGTCTTGCCTACTCCTGTAGGACCGCAGATAATGACCAGGCCGGACTTGATCCTGGAAATATCATGGAGAGAGGGATGGAGATTGAGCTCTTCGATTGTCGGTATGCTGCCCGGAAGAATCCGGATCGCCATGCTTATTCCCCGCACCGTGGTAAAAACATTGATCCGGAGGCGTGCATTGCCGGTGGAAACGGAAAGGTCAACGGATTTTTTTTGCCGCAGTTTTTCCAGTTGCAGGGGGGTCAGGAGCTTTCTGGTCAGATCATCGATTTCCTGATGAGTCCACTTCAGGGCGCTGTGAAATTGAATATCGCCCTGCTTTCGCGAGACCACGGGATGTTCGCCGGTGATATGGATATCCGACATGGATTCTTTGATTGCGTTATTAATAATGCTTTCAAAGCGTGTAATCATAATTCATCCAAGCCCGATTCCGATTATTAAAGCGCCTTAAATTTATACCTCCATACTGAAAAAATCAAGAAATATTAATACCATGCCGGGAATGGAAAATCATGGGGAAAGGGGTCAGGTAGGTGATGTCTTCAGGAATTGTTATCCCGTCGGACATGATGACCCTCTGCCTTTGAACAATGTTACGAACCGTATTGTTCTTCAATCCACTTCTGGTAGGCGCCGGTTTTGATATTTTCCACCCATTTTTTCCGGTTCAAATACCAATTGACCGTTTTCAGCATTCCGGAATCAAAAGATTCCACGGGAGACCAGTTCAATTCTTTTTTGATCTTGTCGAGAATATCGCAAATCATTTGCACGATGGAAATGTTTTCCATTTCCGCCCTGCCGCCGACATTGTAGGTTTCTCCGCGTTTCCCCGATGTCATGATGGTCCAGATTGCTTCGCAGTGGTCTTCGACATAAAGCCAGTCGCGGACATTTTTTCCATCGCCGTAAACAGGAAGCGGCTTTCCCTCAAGGGCATTGAGAACAATCAAAGGAATGAGTTTTTCCGGAAACTGATAGGGGCCGTAGTTATTGGAACAGTTGGAAATCGTTGCGGACAGGGCAAATGTTTTGTAATAAGCGCGTACAAGGTGATCGGAAGCCGCCTTGGACGCGGAATAAGGGCTATTGGGTCGATACGGCATATCTTCATTAAAAAGGCCTTCCGCTCCGAGACTGCCGTAAACCTCGTCGGTGCTGACATGATGAAACAGTTTAAATTTATCTCCCCGGGCTTTTGCGCACTCCAGAAGGTTAAAGGTTCCGACAATGTTGGTTTGGATAAAATCACCGGGGGTTTTTATGGAGCGATCAACGTGCGACTCGGCGGCAAAATGGCAGACGGCATCAACATCATATTGCGAAAACACGGCTTCCAGTTTGGCGGCATCGCAAATATCCACCTTTTGGAAAATATATCTCGATGCATGGTCTGCGGCAATATCGGCCAGATTTTCCGGATTTCCCGCGTAAGTTAATTTATCCACATTAATGATTCTGCCGGAGAAATCCTCGCTGTTGATTAAATAGCGGATAAAATTACTGCCGATAAATCCGCAACCGCCCGTTACCAGCAAATTCCTGAATTCAGCTTTATTTTTCGTTTTCATTTTTATTTGCTCATTTCCGTGGCTTTGTAATTCTATTTCAGGAATCCCTGAATAATCCTGTTGACAGCTTCATCGTAAGTCAGCCCGAGGCTCATGAGTTTTGTCAGTTGATCATTGGCGATTTTTCCAATCGAAGCTTCATGGGTGAGTTCGGCATCGGGATGGAGCGCTTTGAGCGCGGGCATGGTTTCATT
>JBEKJX010000254.1:0-4611 GCA_050011015.1 Smithella sp. | reverse complement strand
CATTGAGATACTTTAAATCGTAAAGTTTTTCCAGTGTTTCTTTAATGACTACCGCGGGAAAACCTTTTTCCCGCAGTTTCTTTACCAGTTCTTTTTCCGAATGCGGCCGCATGGACAAAAGGCGAAATGCCTTTTGCTTGGCAGCCGCCAGATCTAAGACCTTCAAATTATTCTTCCTGTTCTTTTGCCGCGATACCCAGCTTGGCGCGGACATCGTTTTCAATCTGCGCCATTACATCAGGATTTTCTTTCAGGAAAACTCTCGAATTATCCCGGCCCTGTCCTATACGGTCGCCTTTATAAGAATACCATGCGCCGCTCTTTTCAATAATGCCGCTTCCCGCCGCCAGATCAAGTACATCGCCTTCGCGAGAAATTCCTTCGCCGAAAATTATGTCAAATTCTGCCTCCCGGAAGGGAGGCGCCAGTTTATTTTTAACTACTTTTACTTTAGTCCGGAAACCGATTACATCCTGACCGTTTTTGATGGAGGTCATTTTACGAATATCGAGGCGCTGGGATGAATAGAATTTCAGCGCGTTGCCGCCGGTGGTTGTTTCGGGATTGCCGAAGAAGACGCCGATTTTCATGCGCAATTGATTGATGAAAATTACTGTTGTTTTGGATTTGCTGATGCTGCCGGTAAGCTTGCGCAGCGCCTGTGACATAAGACGCGCCTGTAGCCCCATCTGCGCGTCGCCCATTTCGCCTTCGAGTTCCGCCTTGGGTACCAGCGCGGCAACTGAATCAACCACCAGAACATCAAGCGCGCCGCTGCGCACCAGCGTTTCTGCTATTTCGAGGGCCTGTTCACCCGTATCCGGCTGGGAAATAAGCAGATCATCGGTATTAACGCCTATTTTTTTCGCGTAGGTGACATCCAGGGCGTGTTCGGCGTCAATATAAGCCGCGATGCCGTTTTTCTTTTGCGCTTCGGCAACGATGTGCAGAGCCAGCGTGGTTTTACCGCCGGATTCCGGCCCGTATATTTCCACGACTCTGCCGCGCGGGACGCCAAAAGTCCCCAGCGCTATATCCAGACTGAGCGAGCCGGTGGAAATTGCCGGAACATCAGCCACTGGTTCCGATCCGCCCAGTCTCATAATCGATCCCTTGCCAAACTGCCTTTCTATCTGCGTAATCGCCAAGTCAACTGCCTTTGATCTATCCATATCTGCGCACATTTATCAATTACCTCCTCAATTAGATGTAAGTTGTTTATTGTTTTTGAACGACCTTTGTTACATATCTTCTTAGCCGGAAAAAGAAAACATTTCCAGCTTTGTGTAAACCGCTCCCTGGGGAGAGAGATTGCTTTGGAATAATACTAATTCCCTGCAGACAAATTCTCCGGCCTCAAACGCGCCGTGTTTAGTCAGGGCTTCGTTTATTCCCGTCAATTCGCGGGGATCTTTAATACGCGCCAGAGTCAGATGCGCCCGAAAAGGCCGGTCTTCCGCGGGGAAGCCGATTTTCGCAAAATCGCCATCCAGTTTTTTTTGAAGCACGGATAATCTTTCCACATCGCCCGTCGTGCCGCACCAGAGCACGCGTGGTTTGCGGCCATCCGGGAAAACGCCCAGCGCTTCAATTTTCAGATTCAAATATACTTCCGAAGTTGTGCGCTTTTGCACGGCGGCGCATATATTTTTTACGTCCTCCGTTGAAATATCGCCGAAAAATTTTAATGTCAGGTGCTGAGCGTGGGGCCTGGTCCAGTTGATCCGGCCGCTGATTTCACGCTTTAATTTTTCCTGCAGGCCTGATATTTTCCGCAAGATATTTTCCGGCGGTTCAATAGCCAGAAAGGCGCGGATATTTTTTTCGGAATCTGCCATGAATTAAACTTTTCCCTGTAAATAATTTTTCAGCAAAAAAAGCGCCGCCTCGGAAAAAATGTTTTTATTTTTCTGACGATCCCATCTGAAAGTATAATGGCGGCAAATTGTCCTACCGGAATCACTTAAAGCCAGATAAACAGTGCCGACAGGTTTTTCATTACTTCCGCCGGTTGGACCCGCAATGCCGGTTGAGGAAAGTCCTAAATCAGTGCCGGCTAATTTGCGTATACCTTCGGCCATGAGCAGCGCTGTTTCCTCGCTTACCGCTCCGTGTTTTTCGATCACTTCAGCCGGCACGCCCAGCATGCCGATTTTGGCCGCGTTGCTGTAAGTCACTAAGCCCCGCTCAAGATAATCCGAACTGCCGGACACATCGGTGAGGCGATTCGTAATTAATCCGCCAGTACAGGATTCCGCTATCGCGATGGTTAGTTTTTTCTTGGTTAAAAGACCGGCAATAACTTCTTCCAGCGATTTTTCTTCGCAGGAAAAAATATAATCATGCAGGCGGGCAGATACTTCATCCTGTGCTTTTTGCAGATTTTTTTGAGCTTCCTTCAGGGTTTTGTGGCGTGATATCAAAACGATATGGTTTTCAGGAAACACCGGATAAAATCCAATGCTCACGCCGAGAGATTCAAAGTCAATATCCTTAAGCCTGTCATCAACAGCGGCTTCGGAAAGTCCGAATGTTTTGATGGTTTGCTTGGAGGTATATTGTTCTTTTTGCGGAAAATACCTGTGCAGGATGGGGATGACTCCCATTGTCAGCATCATTTTTGCTTCGGCGGGAACTCCGGGAATAACAAAAATCGGTTTTTCATTAATAAGCAGACAAAAGCCCGGCGCCGTTCCTCTGGAATTGGGGATTACTTCTGCTCCCTGCGGAAACATGGCCTGCTTGGCATTATTATCCACCCAGCGCAAATTGAATTTGGTGAATATGTCTTTAATAAAATTTAAAGCATTTTCATCAGTGTATAAGGGAAGGCCGAAAGCTTCGGCAATTGCGGCGGTAGTAATATCGTCGGCAGTAGGTCCCAGGCCTCCAGTGCAGATTACGGCATCTGTCAAAGGCAGCAGATAATCCAGACGGTTTTTAATGGATGCGAAGTCATCTCCCACGGATATTATTGTTTCTATCTGCCAGCCATGTTGATTAATTTCGCGCGCAATAAATGAAGCGTTTGCGTCGGTTATGCGTCCATTCATTAATTCGTTACCTATGGTAAGGATACCAATCTTCATAGCACTCCTTCAGTATTGTAAAATGTCCCCGGCGTATGCCGGATTTGTGCTACGCCTATGGTACATTTTACAAACTAATCAATAATTTAAAATTTTAATAAATATTTTAACAACAACATCACCATGCCAGCGTAAATTCCGGCAACGACGTCATCGGCCACAATGCCCCATCCGCCGGGCAATCCCTGAAGATTTTTGATGGGGAAAGGTTTTATAATATCAAAAATTCTAAACAGGACGAAACCTGCGCAAATATTAAGGATGTTTATTTCCGCCGGCAGCATAGTTATTTGAAAGCCGATAATTTCATCAATAACAATGCGTTGATCATCTTTTTTCTGATAAATATTCTCCGCCTGTTGCGCGATATAAACAGACAGCGCCAGTAAAGCGAGCACGGCCGGTAAACGTATAATCCAGGGAATGGGCAGAAAAAGCAGGCAAATCAAAACACCGACCAGTGTGCCAGCTGTTCCGGGAGCAAAAGGCGCCAACCCGGAACCGAATCCTGTTGCCAGAAGTGTTATCAGTTTTTCGTTCAAAATTCCTCCGAAACTATAATAAAAAAAATGGGAACTAAAGTCGCATAAATAAAATGACTTGACAATAGAACGATCGTTCTATATCATGTCTTCCATGAAAGTCAAGCGAACTTTACAGGATGTAGAAAAAAAAATCACCGCTTTTTTCCGCGAAAATGGAAGAATGCCTACATATTCGGAAATTGCTGAAATTATTGGAGTACGTTCCAAGAGTGTTGTTCATTTCTGGGTGGCCAAATTACTGTCCGCCGGAATTTTGCAAAAAGATGCCAAGGGATTTTTATTCCCGGTACGCAATCCGTGGGCGTTAAAGCTTGCCGGAGAAGTTTGCGCCGGATTCCCTTCGCCTCCGGAAGAAGAGTTGCGGGATATTATCTCCATCGACGAATATCTGATCAGGAATCCGGAGACATCGTTTTTGCTTTCCGTAACCGGCGATTCCATGATTGAAGCGGGGATCAGAGAAAAAGATTTGGTTATTGTTGAGAAAAATAAGGAGCCCCAAAATGGCGATATAATTTTGGCAGAAGTTGATGGTAACTGGACGATGAAGTATTTCCGTAGAACAGGAAAAGTGGTGACTCTCGAGGCGGCCAATTCCAACTATCCCCCGATCATACCGCGTACGGATCTGCGTATTGCGGGCGTGATTACAGCCGTTGTCAGAAAATATTATAAATAACGCAATATGTAAGAAGATAAAGCCTTGCTGATCAGGACAAACCTTAATCAACGGCAATTGCCTTTGCTTTCAGCTGTTTTTAATACTTCGCAGCTTCCCAGTTCGCAGGCTTTTCTCGCGTCCTGGCAACCGGAGATGTTATTGCCATGACTCAGACCAATAAAAGCCCTGTTGCTGTAAGCATCGGCGTAATCCGGTTTTAGAAGTATAGCCTTGCTGTAATCGTCAAAAGCTTTCTGATACTGTCCAAGTTTTATGTAGATAAAACCCCGGTTATTATAGGCCTCAAAAGAAGCAG
>JBEKJX010000253.1:0-4630 GCA_050011015.1 Smithella sp. | reverse complement strand
GTTAATAATGTGGATGTATCCACGTCCTTTGGCAGGACACCGGAAGCCGCCGGCACTAAAAGAAGATCATCAAATGTCAAAGATTCTTTTATGATGTCATCAAGCATTGTAACCTCCGTTGTAATTATAAAGCCTGATAGCTGTTAATAAAATATTTTTCGCCGTTTAAGTTAATAAAAAAATCGGTGTCATTATCAGATTGTTCGATAAATTCGGCAATCTGATAATAGCTTTTGCGTGAAAACCGGGCAGTAAATCTCCCTTCTTTAACACGGCAATAAAGAACATTATCCCTGCCTGTATGCAAAGAGCTTATTTCCAGTTTTTCGCAGGAATCATCGTTCAAAAGAATTTCAATTTTCTCCAGGCCTTTGACGGGCAGTTCTGTTTTATAAACAGCGGTAACGACAAAAGCGGTATCTTCCACAGTAAGATAGCAGCGATCTTCTCCCAATTCAATTAAATATTTGCCGCATTCATCGATTTTAAGACATTGAAAAAAAACGCTCAATATTTCTTTACGGAACATATGAGCGCCTTGATAGTACCAGAGGCCGTCCTTATCTATTTTTATCTCGAAATTTTCCATTTTCCTTAAAAACTTTTTCTGCTGTCCAGCAATATGGTTACCGGACCGTTATTGACCAGTTCTATCTTCATCATTTCCTGAAATTTTCCCGTGGCCAGATTGTTGACTTTTTCTTTTGCTTTCTTAATAAAATATTCGTAAAGTTCATTCGCCCTGGCCGGTTCTTCAGCTTTTATGAACGAAGGACGTCTCCCCTTTACGCAGTCACCTAATAAGGTAAATTGCGAGACAACCATCATTGCGCCTTCGATATCCAACAAAGACCTGTTCATCTTGTCCTGCTCATCTTCAAAAATGCGCAGGTTGATTGCCTTTTCCAGAATATAATCAGCGTCAATCCCGGTGTCTTGTTTTTCCACCCCCAATAATACAAGAATTCCTTTGTTTATCGAGGATAATGCCTGATGGTTAATTTCAACGCTGGCACGGTCAACTCTCTGAATAACTGCACGCATTGGCTATCCCATAAAATAGTTTGATTACGTTAGCAACAAATTGCTTCGTGTTCAAGTTATTTCTCTAAAAAAATATGCCGAATTGTTTTTCTTGACAGGCGTCTATTTTGTTGCTAAACAGACCCGATTTTATGTCCAAGGCGTTTGTGGAGATTTTTTTATGATTCACTTTTCCTGCAACGTCCTGAAAACAGAATAGTTATTATATAAGGGGGTTGTTTAAATGAATTGTCAGACTGTGAAAGCGGGATTCGACTGCGCTTTTATGAGCAAAAAAGGATGTGGTTTCTTCGGCGGAAGTTGCCAGAAAGTAATAGACAAGTGTGATGGCTGCGGAAAAATCATTGAATATGAAGCAAGCAAATACTGCAAGGTTTATCCTGATCCAAATGGTAAATGGCTCAGTGGCAAGTGTCCGACGGCAACGCATATTAAACTGGAAATAAAAGAAACACAAAAAGTAAATCCGCTAAAGGCTTCCAAGAGAGCAAGCAAAAAAGCATAACGACGACGCGTATTATTTTCAAGACAGTTAAAAAAAGCCGGCGATTTTAATGGCCGGCTTTTTTTAACTGATAATTTGTCTTATTTGCTGCAATTCTTCTTTTATTCGAATCAGCCACTGTTGCTTGTTGTTATCTTTATCCTTCTGTTCACCGTTATTGCGTGTTTTATAAAGCTGCTTTTTAGCGCCGTCAATAGTAAAACGCTGTGAGTAAAGTAAATTTTTAATGTTCAATAATTCCTGTACATCCTTTTTTCTGTATAAACGCTGCGCAGTTTTTGTCCGCACGGGATTGATCGTTTTAAATTCCGATTCCCAATATCTGATAACATAAGGTTCGACATTAACTATTTTACTTACTTCCCCAATGCGAAAATATGCCTTTTCGGGAATTATTGTTTCCATACATTTCAACCCTTACGGCCAAAGTTGTCGGCATAACCTGAAAATAATAATTAACGCAGCAAGTATTTATTATAACAATAAACACAAAATCTGTTTATTAAATATTTTTAGAAATATATGCAGATAGACGTTACATTATTAATTTAGAGCTTTACGCAATACCTGTGAGGATTTGAAAGTCAACACTCTCCGCGCGGTAATAGATATTTCCTGTCCGGTCTGCGGATTACGGCCGCGGCGTGCTCTTTTTTCCTTTACCATGAAATTGCCGAACCCTGAAATCTTCACTCTTTCGCCTTTTGCCAGTGAGTCCTTGATAATGTCAAACAGAGATTCAACGATATCCGCCGAATCCTTCTTGGAAAAACCGAGTTTTTCGCAAACATTTTGAATAATATCAATCTTCGTCATGTTCCTACCTCCATTTTAACTTTATCTATCTGTTAATCTCTTATTTTTGCACCCGTCAAATCAACGGTCTTCCGTACAATTCTGTCGTGAACAGTACTTGCTTCCAAATCAGTAAGCGTCCTATCCGGAGAGCGATAAGAAAAACGCAAACCAAGGCTTTTTGTTCCTTCTGAAAACTCTTTACCACTGTATACATCAAAAATACTTACATTTTCAAGTAAATCTTCTTTTTGTCCCAAAACAATCATCAGCATTCTATCAGCTTCCATCGTATCAGGAATAATAAAGGCGGCATCACGCGTTACCGCCGGATATTTTGATATTTCCTGATAGGATATTTTTCTGTCCATAGTCGCGGCAACAAGAATATCCAGATTAATTTCAAATACATAGGATGTATTTTTCAAATTAATCTTTTCCAGGACATCGGGATGAACCTCCCCTAAGAAACCGATTGGCTTATCCTCTAAAAAAATACCGCAGGATTTACCCGGATGCAAAAAAGGCGAAACGCCGGTCGAGACATATCTGCAATTATTTATTTTCAAATCGATAAAAATATTTTCCAGAGAACCTTTTAGGGTATAAAAGTCAACGGTTTTTCCAGAGCTCCAAAAATCATCGGTCATTCTGCCTGTTAAAAGTCCGGCAACCATGTTTTTTTCTTCAGGCAGCTGTCCAGATTTGCGATCAAGAAAAATTCTTCCTATTTCAAATATTTTTAAATCAAAGCAACCGATATTGGCGTTTCTTTTCGCTGTTTCCAGCAAACCGTAAATCATCGTTGTGCGCATAGCGGAAAGATCTTCACCCAGCGGGTTTTTTATCCGCACAGAACGCCGTCTTTCGTCATTTCCCGACAAACACAATATATCCGCCGCGAGAGGATTTCCGAAGCTGTAATTGACAATTTCCGTATATCCGCTGCCTATAAGCAATTGCCGTATTTTTTCTTCCATGTCTAAACGGGGGATAACTTCCATTTCCGTTACGTTAACCGCGGGCAATGTTACCGGTACGCGATCATAACCATAAAGTCTGATCACTTCTTCAATCAGATCAATTTCGCGCAAGATGTCAACCCTGCATGAAGGTGGACAAACAAGATACCTGCCTCTGCCCTCCTGCTTTACAACCATGCCGATACTGCGCAATATTTTAACAACATCCTTTGCCCCGATTTCTATGCCGATAACCTGGCGGATCCTCTCCAGACGCAGCGGGATATTTTGTGCGGAGGAGATTTTCCGGGGATACTCATCAATATAATTCCTGCAAAGAGATCCGCCTGAAAGATCAGCAATAAGCTGCGCTGCGCGATTGAGGGCTTTGACCACTCCTTCGGGATCAATGCCTCTTTCAAAACGAAAAGCCGCATCAGTCGGCATGCCTAACTTTCGCGCAGAACGGCGGATGGAGGGCGGATTGAAATAAGCGCTTTCCAGCAGAACAACCTGCGTATCTTCTTTAACTTCGGAGTTCAGGCCGCCCATAATTCCGCCGATAGCAACGGGTTTGACACCGTCGCAGATCAATAATGTATCCGCGGGAAGTATGCGGCTTTTTTCATCAAGAGAAATGAACTCTTCATTTTCTTCAGATTTCCGGACAACAATTCTCCCCTCTTCCAAAAATCTGAAATCAAAGGCGTGCAGCGGTTGTCCCATCTCCAGCATGACAAAATTAGTGACATCGACAATATTATTAATGGCGCGTAATCCGGCTGCTTCCAGTCTGGTTTTTATCCAAACGGGAGACGGACCGATTTTAACATTTTTAATTATTCTGGCCGAGTAACGGGGACAAAGATCGGAATCAATTATTTTAACCGATGTCAGAGAATGGATATCTTCGGATGATTCTTTAATCCTGACGGATGGCAGTTTGATTTTCTTTCCGGTAACAGCAGCTACTTCCCGCGCTATTCCAATCATGCTCAGACAGTCGGAACGGTTGGGCGTAACGTTTACGTCAAAAACGGTATCTTCTATATTTAAAGCCGTCTCCAGCGGTGAGCCAAGCGATAAATCCGCAGGCAACTGCATGATTCCCGATTCATCATCACCGATTTCCAGTTCAGCTTCGGAACATAACATTCCGTCCGATTTTTCACCGCGTAAAACCGATGACTTGATCGTGTATCCGCCCGGGATCACAGCGCCCACTTTTGCCAGTGGAACAATGTTTCCGGGAGCAATATTTTTCGCGCCGCAAACGACGGGATAGGTTTGCGTTCCATCGCTGACATCGCATAAAGAGAGACGG
>JBEKJX010000252.1:0-4637 GCA_050011015.1 Smithella sp. | reverse complement strand
AGTAACCTGTAGGAGATGTCGTCGATGACCAAACAGAATGTTCTTAACGCCAGAGAGGCAAAAGGAGTGGCCCAGGAAGCCCGGCACAGAGCCGAAGCGGGAGTAGAGAGCATGAACCTGATGTCATCTGCTATCGACAAGATCAAGACATCATCAGATGCCACGGCCAGGATTGTGAAGACCATAGACGAGATCGCCTTTCAGACCAACTTGCTGGCACTGAATGCTGCGGTGGAAGCAGCCCGGGCCGGAGATGCCGGCAAGGGATTTGCGGTGGTAGCCCAAGAAGTAAGGAACCTGGCCATGCGCAGTGCGGAGGCAGCCAAGAACACGGAGGATTTGATTAAAGAAGCGGTTAAGAACTCGGAAAACGGGGTTGTAATTAATTCCGAAGTGCTGAAGAATTTTCAGGAGATTAAAGAGAAGATCAGCAGGGTCAGTCAAGCAATGGCGGAGATAGCCTCAGCTTCGGAACAGCAGGATCAGGGAATAAGTCAGGTGAACAAGGCCGTGGAACAGTTGAACCAGTTGACTCAACGGGGCGCGGCAAATGCCGAGGAATCAGCCAGCGCCGCCGAGGAGATGTCGTCTCAGTCTGAAGAAATGCGCAGCATGGTGGCGAGCTTTAAACTTAACGGTTCAGGGCATTTAGGCCAGCCGCTGCTGACGGGCAGACAATCAAAGAATTTGTTCATGAGCTCGGTGTACAAAGAAAATAAAATAAATGCCAAATCCGTTATTCAACCCGATCCTCGTAATATAATACCTTTTGATGACAAGGATCGCAGCATATTAAACACTTTTTAACTCTACTGCCAAAGGGTGATGTTGAAAGTCCCTTTCTCTTCTCTTTTGTAAAACAGGAAGAGAAAGGGACGATAAAAAAGTGACAATAAAGAAACATGGCGTATTGGGAATAAAAAAACTTTCGATCTAAATAACAAAATCATTGAGCAAATGCATAAAACCGTTGCAATAAAAACGATTTGGCTTTTATGAGATTTTATCCTCTTGAAGGCTATAGCACTCATCATGTGGAGTTTTTCATTGTAGCCGTTAAATCCTTTACCCGTAATCTTTAATAATATTTTCTTTGTACCTTAACTGGATCGTCATCATTCTGTAACACAAAACAAATACATTGCTCCTGCAATTGTACAATAAAATAATTTCAATTCAGGAGGAAAAGAATGAAGAAAACGTTTATTTTAATTGCCGCATTAATACTGCTGGCAACGCCGGCACTAGCGGATAATCAGCCGGCAGATTCCGCACCGGCAAACAGTCAATCGGCAGCTACAGCGGACACTGGCGACATAACCCTGAAAATGATGGGGGTCAACGTCAAATTGGGCGGTTTCCTTGCCGCAGAAGGTGTTTACCGCGCCAGAAATGAAAATTCCGATATTTCATCGAAGTTTAATGCAATTCCACTGCCGAATTCAGTAGGCTATTACCAGGACGAAACAAGATTCAGCGCGAGACAATCCAGGCTTAACATTCTGGCGCAGGGCGATTACAGCCCCACGATCCACCTGGCCGGGTTTTATGAGATGGACTTCTTGGGCGCGGCCTCTACTGCCAATTCCCAAGAAAGTAACTCCTATAACCCCCGGATTCGCCATTTATATTCAACGATTGATTGGGATAATCTCGGCCTGCATTTATTAGGTGGTCAAACATGGTCGCTGGTCACGATGAATAATCATGGCATCACCCCGCGTCAAGAAGATATTCCGCTGACGATTGAGGCCCAGTACGTACCCGGTTTTTCATGGGCGCGTCAACCCCAGTTGCGTATCGTAAAAGATTGGAACAAGACATATTGGCTGGCGGTTTCGTTCGAAATGCCCCAAACCGTTGCCGCAAGCACACCAAACACGGTGGGGACCAATTCGTCGCTTGGTCAATCCGGCGGAGGCAGTCTCACCGGCGTCAGCGTATCCGCTAACACTTACCCTGATCTGATCCTAAAAGCGGCATATGATCCCGGTTGGATTCATTTTGAAATCTTTAACCTGACCCGCACCTTCAAGTCAACTCTGCAAGACTCAAACAGCAACGTTAATGGTGATCAGCTTACGACCACTGCCGGCGGCATGGGTGTTATTTTGCCGCTATTTTCGAAACAATTGAATCTGCAGGTCAGTGGCATGTATGGTGAAGGCATAGGGCGTTATGGTTCTGGTCAATTGCCGGACGTCACTCAATCTAAGGACGGCCAACTCTCCCCTATTACAGAACTCCAGCTGCTTGCCGGTGTAAACTGGACTCCCACAAGTTCCCTGACAATCTACGGTTATTATGGCTGGGAAAACGCTGAGCGCAGAGACCTTGCTACCGGTGGTTTAGCCTATGGTTATGGGAGTATTTTAGATGATGTTGAATTGGGTTTGCCCGGCACCACCATAGGCAAAGCTTTTAATGGCCAAATCAATTCGATTGATCAGTTTACCATTGGGGCATGGTGGAAGTTCTTTCAGGGCAAGTTTGGAAATGTGCAGGCCGGTTTGCAATATTCCTATACAAAAGACACATACTTTAGTGGTACCTATGGCAGTAGTAAGATTATTGCATCTGGTCCTGTAATTGACGACAGTATGGTTTTATCAAGTCTTCGCTTCAATTGGAAATAAACTTCTTGCGTGTTTGACGAGGATCTGTTGATTAAAATGAATACCTAACAAACATGAAATTAAAATATTTTAAAAAAAGAAAATGTTTTGAATAAATAAACTATTTTTTTAATTAATATGGCTTTGCCCGGATTGACCTTTATTTTTCTAATGGAATGCATAAAAAAGGATTTTGTAAAAGCAAGTTTCTGGCAACCATAAACGCAAAATGAAATAAAACAGGAAACTTCTTCATCGTCTAACCAGAAGAAGATAAAACAGTCTCCGGCAGCCGAATAAAAAGTTACTGATTTTGCTAATTAAGACTTCTCGCATCGAACTGATGTGAGAAGTCTTGCCGCGTTTACTGATATAACTTTCTGAGAATTTCCAATTTACAATTTCGGATAAAAATGAAAAAGATAAAAGATTAGATGCGTTGCTTGTTCCATCTCATTGCCTTTTGGCTCTCTTTTTTTAGTTATTTTCCCCCGCAGCTTTACAAATTCGTTGCCTGTCTGGATAAGGTGTGCTACTTTACAAAAAATTCAAGAGGAATAATCAACATTTAAAAAACCGATAAATAAATGAATAAATTTAAACCATTTGAATATCTTAACAGTTTAAATGTTGATAAGATGCGTTTTGGGCTTGAGGCTATTACCCAACTGCTTTTAAGTCTGGGAAAGCCACAGGATTCCTATAAGACCATATTAATCGCCGGAACCAATGGTAAAGGATCAACTGCGGCGATGACTTCTTCGATTTTATACAGCGCCGGTTATAAAGTCGGTCTTTATACATCCCCGCATCTGGTTGATGTCCGGGAGAGGATTGTTATCAACGGCAAGAAAATCGCTCTGAAGGAGTTTAACCGGACTATCGCTTGTGTGAAAAGTAAAATGGAGCAGCCGGTAACTTATTTTGAATTTTTGACTGCGGTTGCTTTTGTATATTTTCAAAACCGGAAAGTGGATATTGCCGTGCTGGAAGTTGGTTTAGGCGGCAGACTTGACGCGACAAACGTTTGTCAGCCGTTGGCTTCGATAATCACCAATATTGCTTTTGATCATACAGCCTATCTGGGTAATACGCTGGAATCAATCACGCGCGAAAAAGCGGGAATCATCAAAAAGAACGGCATCTGTATTACAGCGGCAAGACAAAATAAAGTTCTGGAGACTCTGGAAAACGTCTGCCTGCGTCGCCGGGCGAAACTTTACTGTCTAGGACGCGATATAAAAATTAAAAAACAAGAAGACGGTTTTTTTACCTATAGGGGAGTGTTTCGTAATATAGAAAATCTGACAATTCCTTTGAGGGGCGATCATCAATTATCCAATGCCGCTGTGGCTCTGGCGGCAATTGAACTTTGCGCGAAAGGGGGTTTCTCTATTGATGATACAGCGATCTATTTGGGACTCAAAAATACGCATTGGGAAGCCAGGATGGAAATTTTACAAGACCAGCCTCTTTTTCTTCTCGATGGAGCTCATAATCCCGCAGGCATTGACGCTTTATGCCGGTCTTTAAAAAAAGATTTTCATAGTCGGCGTTTAATTCTTATCTTTGGGGCTCTTGCCGATAAGGACTATCGGCGGATGCTGCAAAAAATACTTCCACTCGCCTCAATAATAATATTAACACAAATAAAAACCGTGCGGGCTGTGCGGGTTCTCGATATTTTGGAAACCGTAAAAAAAATGGGCTATACGGCAATTGTTACTAATGATGTAAATCAGGCCATTAAACAGGCGCTGGCTTTGGCAAAAAAACAGGACTTGATATGCGCGACAGGTTCTTTTTATTTAGCCGGTGAAGTAAAACAGGCATTTATTGACTGTTAACCGGAGGCGCCTCTCCGGTAAGAGGCGCAATTATGAGTAGTAATATTCTTTGCCGGTAAAAGCTGAAGGGTTTACAAAACGCTCATCTGCCGTGTTGCTCTGCAAACCGCACCGCTCAACGTATTTTATATACGCCTCGCGATTCGTTTTTTGCTCGCCTTGCATCCGAGCATTT
>JBEKJX010000251.1:0-4642 GCA_050011015.1 Smithella sp. | reverse complement strand
TAAATCTACAGAAAAAATACCGATTCTTTATGTCACTGCGCTTGCCACGAATGATGATGTTGTTGAAGGGAAGGAGAATAAAATTGGGAATAATTATATTCTGCCCAAACCGGTACGGACAAAAAAACTGATAGAAACAATCGTTAAGATTTTAGGGGAATCTTCATCTTAATAAATCTTTACAAAAAAATTATTCCTGTTAACATTTATACGCCCCTGTCGTGAAGCGCAGATTGAAGCTCTCCCAAGGCAAGCCACGGAGCATCTTCCATTCATAGGGGAAAATATAATTATATATTCGCGAGCAAAACCCCGCAGCAAACTACGGGGAATGCGCTCGCTGCCGAATTCAAATCCTGCCGCTGCCGCCAAAATTTACTAAGAAAATACTGACCATATGGTACATATCGGTAAAACAAATATTAGCTGATGATTTTATGATATTTATGGAGGGTTATTGTTGACAAAAAGAAAAGTAAAGAATATGAATTCGGCAGGTTAAAATCAATGAAGGATAATAGTTCGAAAAACACAAAAAAAGTTATTCTTGTTACGGGTGGAACCGGTTACATAGGGAGCCATGCCGTTATCGCCCTTACTGCCGCAGGCTATGATCCGGTCATTGCGGATAACCTTTCCAACAGCAAGGCCTCCGTTCTGGAACGTATTGCGGAAATTACCGGCAAGCGGCCGCCTTTCTATAAAATCAACATACAGGATCGCACCGCCCTTGATGTAGTATTTCAGGAACATGATATCGCGTCAGTTATTCATTTCGCGGGCCTTAAGGCTATAGGCGAATCGGTTGCTGAACCCCTGCGCTATTATGAGAACAATATTGAAGGCGCCATCTCGCTTTGTTCCGTTATGTCGAAACGAGGTGTTAAACGTCTCATCTTCAGCTCATCGGCTTCTATATACGGAGAACCGTCTGTCATTCCTGTCAAAGAGGATTGTACTCCGGCTCCAACAAATCCTTATGCCCGTTCAAAACTGATCGTTGAGCAGATTCTTCAGGATATTCTTCCAGCCGACCCGTCATGGCGAATTGTTATTCTGCGCTACTTTAATCCTGTCGGAGCCCATGAAAGCGGTCTCATTGGCGAAGATCCTCAGGGGATTCCCAACAACCTCATGCCCTACATAAGCCAGGTTGCCGTGGGACGCCGCGAGAAAATAAATATTTTCGGTAACGACTATCCCACATCAGACGGCACGGGAGTGCGGGATTACATCCATGTAATGGATTTGGCTGAAGGTCATGTGGCCGCTCTGAAAAAGATGGGGAATGATGATTTTTGGTCATCATCCAAAACGCCGTTGATTATAAATCTTGGTACCGGTCGGGGTTATTCAGTTATGGAGATGATTCGTGCCTTTGAAGAAGCATCGGGGAAAAAGATACCCTGTCGCATTATCGGTCGCCGTCCCGGCGATATCGCGGCCTGCTATGCGGATCCTTCTCTTGCACAGAAACTTCTTACGTGGAAAGCAAAACGCAGCCTTGTGGATATGTGCGCCGACGCTTGGCGCTGGCAATTGCGTAATCCGCAGGGGTATTTATAAGAAACACCCCTGACAGAATACTGTCACAAAGGAGAATGAAAATTGTAGCGCGGATCTTCAGATCCGCACTCCATCTTCAAACATAACATTAATTTAATGAGTTTTTTTCAGGAAAAAATGGATCATAAAAATTCGTCACTGTCCTGAACCGAAATGATTTTCAGGTCATTATTTTTTAGAAATTCCAGCCAAACTCATTAAGCAGTAAGCAGAGGTTCCACTTCATCGCGGATTTTTTGCAGGCTTTCTTCAGATGCGGCTTCAAAACGCAAAACGATTACCGGCTGCGTATTGGAAGAACGCACCAGCGCCCATCCGTCCTTAAAAGGAATACGTATTCCATCAATATCAACAATGCCGGGTATGTTTTGAAAATGTTTTTTGATTTTTCTTACCATTTCCGCTTTTTTATTGTCCGCGCAGTCAATTCTGATTTCCGGTGTGGCATAAGTTTTAGGCACATCGGAAAACAACGTGCTTATTTTCTTGCCGGTCAGGGAAAGAATTTCCAATAATCTGAGTGCCGCGTAAATAGCGTCATCATAGCCGAAATAACGGTCGGCAAAGAAGAAATGCCCGCTCATTTCCCCGCCCAACACCGCCTTTTCTTCTTTCATTTTCGCCTTAATCAGCGAATGTCCGGCCTTCCACATTATAGCACGGCCTGAATGTTTTTTTATATCATCAAATAGAACCTGTGAGCACTTCACTTCGCCGATTATTGTGGAATGGGGCTTCTTTTTGAGAATCTGGCGGGCAAAAAGCAGCAGCAGTTTGTCTCCCCATAGTATTTCGCCTTTGTCACTGATTACGCCAAGACGGTCAGCATCGCCGTCAAATGCGATTCCTAAATCAGCTTTTTTACTGGTGACTAATTTTGTCAGCATGGCTAAATTTTCTTTCACTGTGGGATCGGGAAAATGATTCGGAAAGTTGCCGTCAGGTTCGCAATAAATAGGGGTAACTTCGCAGCCATAACGTTTTAAAAGGGGAAGGCTAAAGAGTCCCCCGACACCATTACCGGCGTCGACAACGACTTTAATTTTTCTGTTGATTTTAATTTTGTTAAAAAGATAATTTTCATAATCTACGGAAATGTCCCGAACCTGCGATGAAGAGCTGCCTTTGGAATATTTGCCGCGTTCCATGATTTTTCTTAATTCCTGAATCTGCTGCCCGTAAATAGTGCTGTGGCCGACGCAAATCTTGAAGCCGTTAAATTCAGGCGGATTGTGGCTGCCTGTAATCATAACGCCTCCTCCGATGCGCAGATGGGGAATAGAGAAGTAAAGCATGGGAGTGGCGCAAAGACCGATATCAATAGTGTTAATGCCGGAGGCATTAAGGCCTTTGATTAAAAAATTGTGATACGCTTCAGAGCTCAAACGGCAATCACGTCCGATAGTCATGTTCTTTATTCTGTGCCTCGCGGCATAGGTTCCTATAGCCCGGCCAAGGTTGAAAACAAATTCTTCATTTAGATCTTTGTCCACAACGCCTCTTATGTCATATTCTCTAAATACGTGGGGATTAATCAATTATAAATCTCCTTTTATAACAGTTATGTTTTAAACTTCAGTGTTAATTCGTAAACACCGCTGTCAATTTTCTTCTTTATATCAAATCCGCCTTTTTCGAAGACATGGAGCATGGGTTTATTTTCAACAAGGACATCGGCATCAAAACCCAGCAACCCCTGTCTTTTGGCGAGATAAGTCAGATATTTAAGCAATTCAAAACCGATGCCGCTGTTTTGCTGATCGTCACGAACGGCAAAGGCAACTTCAGCGGTATGCGTGCCTTCATTGATTCCATATTGACCAACAGCAGCAATAGACTGGTTATGTTCATCACCTTTTGTAACCACCAACACGACTTGTTTCGTATAATCAATGATTACAAAATCCTGCAACCTTTCGTGTGGCATATCTTTGCGGGCGGAGATGAATCGTCTTTCTATACTCCTGTCGGAAAGAGAGTAGAAGAAATCTTTCAGAAGCGGTTCATCGGTGATTTTGACCGGTCTGATAAAAATCTGCATCCCGGTCTTGGTTGTGGCGTATGTTTCCAAATCTTCGGGATATTCGCCGCTTTTTCCTGGAATAAAGGCTTGATCTTTAAAAATTAAACCGCGTTTTTTTGCTTCTTCGATCAGCCATGGCCGGAATTTGGGATGGGCTATGGAAATTAATGCCATGGCGCGTTCCCTGATGTTTTTTCCATGCAGGTAGACAATGCCGTATTCCGTTACTACATAACGAATATCGGCGCGATTGAGAGTTACTCCCGCCTGCTCTTTTAGAGCGGGAACAATACGGGAAATGGTATCGTTATGAGAAGTGGATTTAAGCGCCAGGATAGTTTTACCGTTTTTGGAAAATAAAGCGCCTCTCATAAAATCCTGATGTCCGCCGATGCCGCTGTAAAAGACGCCGCCGATTGATTCCGCGGTAGATTGTCCGCTTAAGTCTATTTCCAACGTGCTGTTAATGGCCACCATATTTTCTATCCGGGCAATAATTAACGGGTTATTCGTATAGTCAAGTGTGCGGAACGATACAGAAGGATTGTTATCGAGAAAATGATAAGTGGATTTTTTCCCCATGCTGAAAGAAGCAACAGTTCTTCCGTGGTCAATGGTTTTTCTGGAATTATCGATAACACCGGCCTTGATTAAATCCACCAGACCGTCGCTTAAAAGCTCCGTATGAACTCCCAGATTTTTCTTGTCGTACAAACTGGCCATGATGGCGTTGGGCAAACTGCCCCATCCGACTTGAATGGTATCGCCATCCTGAATCAGGCGGGCTACATTTTTACCAATTGTATTGATAACCTCACTTGTTTTCGGTCCTGTTACTTCTAAAAGCGGTTCATCGTAAGGAATAATAAAATCGACATCTTTAATGTGGATAAAACCATCGCCGTGAATTCGCGGCATGTTTGGATTTATCTGGGCAATAACAATATTTGCCTTTTCTGTCGCGGCTTTTACTACGTCCACACTGACACCAAGGCTCAAATAGTGATGTTCATCCGGCATGGATGTTTGTATCAGCGCTACATCAATCCGGAC
>JBEKJX010000250.1:0-4647 GCA_050011015.1 Smithella sp. | reverse complement strand
CACTGACAGCCGTCTCTCCCCCAGGGTGCATGCTGCAGGACTCGAACAAGCCCAAAGGAAGGAGCATTATATCGAGGGCAATATCCTCATAGTTTATGTTTTTCGTCTTATTAAGAGATAATCCGCTGAGCGGTATTATGCCGTCCCCGTGTCCCCACATGATTAGCCTGACGTTGTTGCCGCTCAATGTACCGCCGTTATTGCTGTAATTGTTCTTTATATTCGAAAGAATCCCGGAAAGAGTCGCCGGATTGCAGGCATCGTAATCGCCGGGGGCATAGATCCTGTCGAACATTTCAATTCCCGATACTGTTTTTGCCCTTGTCAGATTAATAGTGAATAGCCCGCCGGGTTTGACCCAGGCGGGGAAGACGTTCTCGTCTGCCGAAGCATCGATATAAATAAATATCTTATTACTGTATGTGAATCCTGTTGTAAACGTCTGATTAATGTTCGATATTGCATACATTTACAGATTGCAAGCAGCCCCCATGTAAATGATTACAGCGCCGCTGATATTCGTGTTTGTATCGGTCCATATCGACGGATGCTGGTATCCCGAGGAAGCGGATGAAGAGGATAAAGATGAAGAATTCCCTCCGCCGTTTCCTGAATTATTAAGGGGCATGCTGCACGCGGCAAAAAATGCTGAAGTTGAAATTAACAAAAAAATCATTGATTTATTCATCATAAATTAGCTCTCCGGGGAAGACATTTGAAGCGATCAATAATTCTTAATTATTTTATAACAAACCCCGTTCCCTGTAAAGGAGCGGGGTAGTTATTTTTTTAATTTACTGAACCGCACATGCGTTGGGGAAAAATCTCAAAGCACTGTAATCAGAAGTTGATGCATTTGAATAATCAGTATAAACAGGCGTTACTATCCACTGATAACCGCCATTTTGACCGTTTTGGACCCATACCCAATTAGAAATTACACCGGTCTGTTGCGACCAGCAACTCCAGCTATCTGAAACTAAATTTAATGGCAGCCAATATATTGTATGAGCCATATCCTGATAGCCGCTGCACTGGCCGCTTATTAAAAGCGGGGTTGGTACGGAATATGACCCGCTTCCTGAACCGATATTACATACCACATTGCCTGAGGACCAATTAGCAGGACCGGCAGGCAGGTTTAAAGTTATGCCGGTTACTTGACTCAAATTTACATTTGTCAATGGAGTTTTTGAATAATGTTCGACAAACAATTGCGTAGAGCCGGACCTTACAAACGTTCCGCTATCAAGCAGATTTACTGTCGTCCTCATTTCAGCGGTTATAATCCCCAGCCCCTGTCCGTCGAGAAATACCAAAGGCCAATCTATAGAATCTTCCATGACTTCGCCCGAGCCATTAACTAAAATAGTCGATGAATATAAAAGGGATGATGAACTTACTGTTTTTCCTGTCAAGACCAGGGTCATATCCGCACTTTTCCCGTAAAATATCACGTCATCATATATTTTAAGTCTGTCTGAATTAAGTGATGTCGGGATGCTGTATGAATTTTCCCAATTAACAGAGCAAATACTGGCAGTCGCCCCAGGGTTTACTGTTACTGTCGGGTTATCAACACCCAAATAAGAATACGCCGCGTTACCCTGTGAAGTCAGGTCGATTACCGTGCTGAATTCATTCGTAACGCAGGCAGTTCCGACCGCAGGATAAAATAATGCTAAAATATCCTCCCATTTTGCGGAAGTGTATACAAAGGCCGGCGATCCCCATGAATTGACATGAAAATAACAGTTTGTACTCATTATCGTTGAATTGGGGATATTGATATTCGTTATTGTATTACCTGTCGTTTTATCGATAAGCGCAATGGTTTTCACGTTATTGAAACCCATCTTGATGTTCCAGTTGGCCCATTTCTGAAGATTGGCCGCTGCCGGCGCCGGTATATTGGGTGAACCATTAGGATTTAGACTTATAGTCGGGTTCTGGCTCACAATCTGACTCATCGGCCATATCGGCGCGGTGAAAGTAAAGTTTGAAGTAATTGTTGCAGTGCTTTCTGTGGGTAGTGTCTGGAGGCTTAAATTCAACCACCCCGTTACAGTCATTGTAACGTTACCTACAGAGCCTACCGGTTGAACGGGTAAAGCCATGTAAGTAATGTAATTACTGTTCACAAGATATAAATTATTGATCTGAACAAACGGATAAGCGCTCAGGTTTGTAACATTGTTGATATAAAGTGTGGTATTGTCGGACGAGAAAGAATAATAATAAGCGACAGAAGATACTGCTGACGGAATCTGGGTAAGAGGCGTTATTACCGCTCCGGATCCGTTAGTATAATATAAGTTAAGTGTAAAATTTGGTGAACTTACTATTGCCATGGGTAATTGAACGACAATTCTCTTGTTGGCGAAATCATAAGTAGCAACCAGGCTGGCGGTAAGGGAGGTCTGTCCGAACATATAATTTGTACTCTGGTATGCCGACCCGTTCACATCTTTAAATCCGGTAAGCATCAATTGATTGAAGCTTTCATAGGATGAACCGTTATTTGAAATAACTATCGTATTCGGCAACGCGGTTCTATTTCCGCCGTAACCGACGTTAAAACCTTTCACATTTACCGGGCCGCCTGAATACACAAGCAGCGAAGCGTTGTTATTCGATGTGAATAACGCGGAACCCGTCGAGTAATTCAAATTGCCGGCAAAGGATATTGTTATTGTCCCCAATTGAGGATTTACGCTTACCGACGGAGCCATTTCCTGCTGTCCCATCGAAGGCGCCGGGGCTGGCGCCGGAGAGCTGTTGGTCATACCGGGATCGCTAAGATGACATGAGGTTTCAGTTATAAATAATGCAAATACACAACCGATGACAAATAAATATAGAGTCAGAACTCTTTTCATGTTTATCCTCCTATTTCTTATTTGAATTGGCTAATGATTTCATTCCTGAAGATCCCGATGTTGATGTCGCATAGCCGCTGTCCAAAAAATATGAATATCCTAAAATTGTAATCCAGAGTGAATAATATCCGCCTGTGCCAGTTGCCACCTCCTGGCAGAACGCACCGGGGCTTTGTATTTCGGTGTCGATTATATTATTATTATTATCATAGCCGTACACTATGAACTTCACGTTGTAATCGATAATATTATAATTCCAGCAAACAAGGATATGTTTTGAATCGTTTGTGAAAATAGCGAAATCCCCGACGGCTGTAAGACCGGCAGTAAGAGACTGGGATTGAGCAGAAGGTGTCAGGATCGCTATAAACTGTCTTTCCGATGTCATTCCATCAATGGTATAAAGAAAAAGGTAAGGTAAATCCGAGGAATTTGAAGGAACCCATGTAAATGATGAATTTCCTTTAGATGTTGGGCCTAAACTGAAATACTGATCCTGGTAATTATCAAGACAGTCGCAACTTACAGAGCATATATTGTAATATGGCGTTCCCGGTCCATTCCAGCTTATAGAATATACATGATTTGAATTTGTATCGTTCTGCGGACCGGTATCCGGGTTCAGGGAGCATGAATAGATAAAAATAACCAGCGTCAGGTGTGTTATTTTCTTTATCATAGAGCCACCTGATTATAAAGCATGTAAACTATAAAACAGTTCAATCCAGAACCCTACTTTAGTAAAAGGATCAGTGTTGTTTTTATCAAGGCCTAACTTATAGTTCCATCTCTGACTGAAATCAGACCATTCGAAAGATCTTTTATTAATGAAACGATCTATATCAGTATAATTTTCAATGCCTGAAATGCTGTAATAGTAAAATTCGGGAGCCGGCAGGTTAATAAATACAATGAGCGGGTCGGAATCCGGTATGGGATTGAAAGGATCTTCGGGTTCTGATATGAGGTATTGATCGCCGAGCCTGGCGCCGCAGCAGAGGCAATGATTCATCCAGTAGGACTTTCCAGCATCTTTTGAACGGTCCTTGTGATAAAATGGAAAATATTTTCTGATAATGACCGATATTGAAGGGTCGATAAACAATGTGTGTGAAACCATAGCGTTTTTAAGGATTGTGGAATCGTAATAATTATCGGTATTCTCGTCATAACTCATCGATCCGGCATTGTCTTTAACGACAAACATCAATACAGGGCATGGGTTATCACATTTCCAGCATGACTCCCAGCTCCATGCCAGGGCTGTTTTTTTTGAAAATATGTTTATGGAGTCGGCATCACCTTTACCGAGCCATTTCATGAAATTTGCCCTTGAAAGAGATCCTGGAATATACCAGGTATTATTTGCCTTATCCCATAAAGCGCCGGATTTTTTTGCAACATCTTTTTCAGAAAATGGAACGAATAATCTTGTATCCATGATTTTACCCTCATTTATTAAAATTCGAAACCCACTCCGGCACTTCCATTAAGAAAAGAATAGGCCGCAACTTCGGTGGTGATATCCATAAAAAAAGCAGAGACGTAAATAAAAGGACCTTCCATCATATTTTCACCGAGAAATAATTTCGGGATTATACCGGCCGTAAAAAATGAGTATTGCAGGGGGCTTCCGTTTATGGAAGCCAGGCCACCACCAGCGCCCAGATCGATCTTGAAATGCCAGCGGTCGGGGAGAAATCTTATAACACTAATGGCCGCTATTCTCTGAAAATTATCCTGGTAATCATATTTTACACCGATAAAA
>JBEKJX010000249.1:0-4659 GCA_050011015.1 Smithella sp. | reverse complement strand
AACCTGAGCAGGTTGAATTTCCGCCGGTAAAAATGAAGTTGACCTGTCTCGTGATTTTATCGCCTTCAAGTGTCGTGCGAAGCGGTAACAGATTGAGGCCTGGCAATTGACGCAGGTCACTCTCGACGCCATTCGGATCGAGCAGTTCACGGCCCAGCATCTGGTAACCGCCACAGATGCCAAGTATTGTTTTCCCTTTTTTATGTGCTTGAATGATGGCTTGTGCAATGCCGTCGCGACGCAGGATTTGAAGGTCGTTCAACGTGCTTTTTGTGCCGGGCAGAATGACAATGTCCGCTTCAGCTATCTCGGTTGGCTGATTCGTATAATAGAGATGCACACGCGAATCACGTTCGAGCGCATTGAAGTCTGTGAAGTTCGCCATGTGCTGCAATAACACAACGGCAATGTTAATTTTACCGTGCATGGCGGCGCAGTTTTTTGTGTGCAACATTACCGAGTCCTCTTCTTCGATATGGATGTCGTGATAATAAGGCACTACACCCACCACCGGAATGCCGCACAAATCTTCGAGCATTTTGACGCCTGATTCGAAAAGACGAATATCGCCGCGAAACTTATTGATTAAGATGCCTTTGACAAGTTTGCGCTCGCTTTCGGTCAGTAACATCATTGTGCCGTAAACCGATGCAAAAACGCCGCCGCGATCTATATCCGCTACCAGAATCACCGAAGCCTTCGCATGAGCCGCCATAGGCATATTCACCAAATCGAGTTCCCGTAGATTGATTTCGGAAATACTGCCCGCACCCTCCATCACAATCGGGTTATAACGCGCAGTTAATCGATCGAAAGCCGCATAAACCTCTGTTCGCAGTCTGGCTTTGTTATCGGACGTAAAGTAATCGATGGCATATTGATTCCCGATGGGTCTGCCTTTGAAAACCACCTGACACATTGTATCGGTGGCAGGTTTCAACAACAGCGGATTCATATCGACATGGCAAGGCGCTCCGGCAGCTTCGGCCTGCATGGCTTGTGCGCGTCCTATTTCAAGTCCGTCAGGAGTGGCGTAGGAATTCAACGCCATATTTTGTGCTTTAAACGGGGCGGGCAAATACCCGTCCTGCTTGAATATCCGGCAAAAAGCTGCCGTAATTATGCTTTTGCCTACGTCGCTGCCTGTTCCGGCAAACATGATGGGTTTTAACTTCATGTTGATCTGTTTGTTTTTACGGTTAACCTTTCTAAAGATTTAAGCTGATTATAAAAAACGACGGACAGCTTTTCGTATAAATCTTATTAAAAATACCCATTTGACAGGTTTATATACTTTATCTTTAACCCATCTGTTCTGCATTAAGATTGCGATATAACCTTGATGGATAAAATCTTCTTCCGTATAACCACGGTTTCGTTCAGATACATATTGTCGTTGTATCCAAAAAGATTTAACCGATCTCGTTGGAGACAGCAATTCATGAATCTTGCATTTTAAATAATATTCACCATACCACTGAAATTCCCAGGGGGAGAGGTTAATCAAATCATTACAGCATAAGCCGTTTTTTTTCAAAACATTCTTCTCCATATCCTCTAGAACGAATCTGGAAAATACTTGTCCCGGATACACAAAGTTATAATTCACGCCTGTTCTGTTAAAATAATTTTTCGCAAATGATTTGTCCATTGATTGAGATACTTCATTCATTGAAAAATACGGGGTGCTTTTATCTCTCATGAAATCCGATATATGAAAATCCTGTATAAAATAGATATCAGAATCTATGATTGCATAAAAGTTACATATTCCCAAATCCCCAAACGCTAATTTTTTCACTTGCTGCTTTTTCCACCCATCTGCTTGTTCACCTTGAGAAATCAAGACTTCTTCATCGGTGATAAGTTTTAATTCATAAGACTCGTTACCTGTTACGATTTTGTTTTTGATAATTTCCAAATCTTTTTGGGGGACAATGATATAAAAAGGAATTTTATCGGCATTGAACTTATCAACGGATGATTTTAATATTTCCAGGCGGTCCAAATCTACAATATATGATGCCGTTAATATTACCAGATTATGCATAAGCTTTTCTTTTAATAATTTTTTGTTTACTCCGAAATATTATTAACCCGGTTTATAATACCGGACATATTAGGCAGGAAAATGTATGGGTTTGTCAAGGCAATTTAGAATGAACAATCATTGCAGCGAATCATGAGATTTAACATACTCAATATACTTATTATAAGAAAACCCCCAATTTTCAATTTTAGGAAGATCATGAATATTTTGCGGATTGAACGGTTGCCAGCCATGGTATTCTTGCGGGTTGGCTATAATAGTCCTTACATCAAGGTTGTTTGACCAGAGAATACTCAAAGTAGGATTAGACCAGCCCCATGTCATGTCTCTGACTGATTGATTTCCAATTCTTCTATTCACAAGCCGCGTTTCTTCAAATCGTACATATCCCTGTTTAGTCAATAACTCCTCCTTAAATATTTGACGGAAACCGTTCCATTGATTAGTGGTCAAAATTTGCCAGGTCAATTGTCCAATCACGAGAAAAGCACAGAGAATAAATGCCTGCCTCCATGCCGATTCGCTTACGCGGATAATACCTTTAAAAACAATATAGCCGACTATACAAAGGAATGGAATCATATATACATGCAAAGAACGCGCTGTATGTTGCAGCCAGGGTCTTATTAAGTCGGGCTTTATCATCGGTAGAAAACTAAAATAAACAGTTATCAGGAATAATATTGCAGCAATGAATTTGAAATAAACAGATTCGCTAAATCTCTTGAACAGTAAACAAATTGAAATCAATAAAATATATATTACTGAAAGCATTGCATGATAATTATGCAAAACAGTTGGAATATCGTGTAAAAAATCAGTCTTATTTTCAGGATATGAAGGATTCATTATTTCGATTACGGCTATAACCATACTGTTCGCGATGATCAATGTGAGAAGGACCCAAATTAATTTTGTTTCATTATTCACTGTTTTCCAATTCTGATATATTTCAATAAACAAAACAGCAAGCATGATGAAGCCTAATATAGAAGCAGATTCATAAGATCTCATGAAAACGATTGCCATGAACAATAATAATATAAAATTAAATAGCTTATATTCCTTTACAAAAATAATAAAAAACAGGATTGGCCAGAAAACATAAGTAATTACGATGCAATCATTTACCATGTTAAATAGTATATTTTGTGTGATGCCAAACAGGCTCACTATGGGAAAGATCATATATTTAATATTGATATTTCTGACGATTTAAAAGCAGATGAATAAACATATGATTGGCGGAAAGAAAAGTCCTGTGCCGAATATGAAGGACAGAGTATTAATATTTCTTAAATGTAATAATTTTATGCATAGCACTATTGGAAATTCGGTGAAGTATTGACCATATTGACGTGCGGGATAATGCATTACGAATGTCTGATTCTTTAAAATGCTGATAAAAAAGTTTGCTCCGTCAGCATAAAACGGCTTTTGAGTAATGATAGCGTAAACAATTGAAAATATATAAACAATAAGAATTAGTAAAAATATCGTTATTGTAATTCGTTTATTATTATAATTAGACATATATTACGTTTCATCAAATAAGGCAGGATTGTTTAATGATCACATTTTGTAACATAACACAAAAATAAGAAAATGAAAACCGAGGAGGGAGTAAGAAATAAAAATATTTTCCGAAAGTCAAATTTGTTTCTATCATCTACCTGTTCCACAGCTTTTGATGGTCATCTGGATTAAGGATTAACATTTGAAAGTATCAGGCATGACCTATTCGTTTACATCACACTTCTCATCCCATAATACACAAAAGTAATTAGTAGGAAAGGGATGCAGAGACAAATTTATTACCATCATCACGTGCCTGAAATTCTATTTCAGAATTTAATAATCAATACTATTCGTTATAAAACGCGTGTCACTGCAAAACGGTCGTCTCTGTCGGCCAAGCAAAGCGCATGATCAGGTTCCAACCGGGAACTTGCCACATGTCGGAGATGCCGTCGGCTGAGAATCTCTGCCGCCATCATCTGTTCAGCCGTGGGCTGGAGATAGGGTTGACCGGGAACGGGAATGTATCCCATGATGTGAAAGGGAATATCCCTGTCCACTGAGGCCAACCAGGCAGCAATTCCTTCCACCTGATCGAGATCGACAAGTCCCGGAACATAAACTACATTAATCTTCAGATCCATTCCTACTTTATGGGCGGCGGCCACATTTGCAAAGATGCTATCTCTTTCCTGTCCTGTGATGGCCCGGTGGAGATCCTCATCCCATGCCTTAAGGCCGACATTGGCTCCGTCCAGATAAGGCAAAGGAATTTTACTGCCGTTCGTATGTCCCAGACGGGTGCCGACATTGAGTTCCTCCCTGGCAAAGCGGAGTATTTCGGGCAAATCCTTTGCCACTGTAGGTTCTCCGCCCATGAAATACAAGTTTTTGATCGGAAGTTTGCGGAGGGCTTCCTTGATTTCTTCTGTTTTTAAATACTGTGCCGGAGCTGGAAAGGCCAAACCCGGTTTTCCAGACGAACCGCTACGTAGTTTGTAACTGCATGTCGGACAATGGAATGTGCATCCATAGTTGTGGACGGTAGCGAAACGATACTGTTCATTGTAGGTGATTTTGTAAAAAGCCAT
>JBEKJX010000248.1:0-4688 GCA_050011015.1 Smithella sp. | reverse complement strand
GATCAGGAGGAAAACCTAGACCGATTGATCCCAATGATTTTCCGATATCACCGGATTCTGAAGAAATTATTAAATCTCCTGATAAGAAAAATGGCATTAAGGATAAAGATGCTAAATGATTAGCCGAATGAATGCGCCATCCACTTAGTTGACAGAAATGGCCGTTTTGCCATAACAAGACTATAGCCGTGAATCGGCATGTAATTCCGACTCATTTACAAGGCAAATCAGATTCCAATTTTGACTACACACCCTTAAAACGTAGTCCGGGTCTTTAGACCCGCTATTTATAATTCCCGTGCAGACGGAATCCAGCCCCTTGTCCTTGCCTCGCCAATTTGCAATCCCGCCTATACAATTAAGTGTTATGTCCGCGGAATTCCCCATGCTGATGAAAACGAAGGGCTGGATTCTGCAACAAAATATAAAATTTTAACGGGGTCGGCTCCGGATGCCGATGCCGGGTCAATTTTTAATGCCTGTTAACACTTTGTTTCTTTCTGAAGTAAAGCATCCGGCAATTTTAGCAAGCATACTCCCTTTCAAATAGTATTCATTAGTGTCGGATTTCTTTATATTGGACACTTTTCCTATCCTATACCAACTTAGCATATCACGATAATAAAGACCCAAAGCCAAGTATTAAAAATTATTGTGCTTGATTTGATGATATAATTTGACTTTTCATTTTTTTAAATTAAAGTGGCATTTTTACAATAATCGGAAAAAAACAACTTGTTATATTAATTGTTATACAAATTACCATAAGGAGACGGTATGATTGTTACATCGAAAGAAGCACTGAAAAGAAACTTCATGGGAGTTGATTTTGTACTGCTATCACATGGCCCCGAATCAATGGTAACTAAAATGCTTTATAAAAAAGAAGACAACGTTCCTTTCCATAAGCATTCAAATGAGCAGAGTGGTTATGTAATATCGGGAAGCTATAGAATTATATTTGGAAATAATGACAAAATGATAGGACCCGGTGATTCTTATTCTATTCCTCGCGATGTTGAGCATCGCATTGAAATTATCGAGTCTGGTGAAGTATTGGACTTCTTTAGTCCACCAAGAAAGGACTATCTATAAAAAAATAACAAAACCGATCCAGCCAATCACTATGCGCCGGCTGATTCTTCTATTTCGCCTTTCAGTTTGCAATCATCAATTTTATCAACCACTAAATACTGTGGATTCGGTGAAAGAAATAATGATTACAGTTCGGAAACCGGATTCGTATTTCTTACTTCCTTTACTGTTGTTTTTCCGATTCTATCCACTCATTCACCCGTTCAAATAGTAATCTGTGATCATTTCATATAATGACCTCACATAAGGTGAGGCAAATGCCGGGATATAACTTATTGCAAAAAATTTCTTGACTTTATAGACCGATCGGTCTATAAAAAAATCATGAAGCAAAAATATACCGACAAAAAAGCAATGACGAATAAAAGAATTGTCGAAAAGGCGGCTGAACTTTTCAATATTAAAGGATACGCCGGGACATCGATCTCCGATATCATGAAGGCAACCGGCATGGAGAAAGGCGGAATATACGGGCATTTTAAAAGTAAAAAAGAAATTGCGCTGGCCGCCTTTGAATACAATATGCAGCGCATTTTCAAGTCATTCGATGTAAATTCATTAAAGGGTAAACCTTCCGCTGAGAAGCTGCACATCCTGTTTCGATATCTTGAAAAAATGTATGATGAACCATATCTCTCCGGCGGATGCCCGCTGTTAAACACGGCTACAGAGGCTGATGATACGGATAAAGAGCTGCTGCTCAAAGTAAAACAGTATCTGGATAAATTCAAGCGCATAATTTGTGAGATCATTACAGATGGAATTAAAGCGAAAGAAATTTCTTCAAAGACCGACCCGGAGGAAATTGCCATCGCATGTATGGAAATATTTGAAGGGGGGAATCTTTTAGTCAAAGTATACAACGACAAATCATACCGAGATAAGGCTGTCTCCAGGATCAGGAGATTAATCGATACAGAAATAAGGAGATAATTTTTTTTGCATTAAAAAAGACCGAACGGTCTATTTTAAAGATGTGGTGGCGCAAAACAATCAAATAATAATTTGAATACTTAACAGAATAAGAAGGGTGCAAAATGATTATAGATATTCATCGCCACTTGGTGGCAAAAGAATGGTATTCAGAAAATTTCTGGAAGGCTCATGCGCGGAATATACAGCAGATGGCGTCAGGGATGGGAATTTCATTTTCAATTGAAGATATTCGAACCAAAATGTTCCCCATGTACTTCGATACTACGGGAGAAAAACATCTTGAACAAATGGAGAAAGCCGGGATTGATAAGACAGCTGTTTTTCTATTTGATACCGGCCTGTTTACAGGAGAACCTGAGATTTCCATACAAGAGCAAAATAAAGTTCTGTTTAATGTTGCGAAGAAATATCCGGATAAGTTCATCCCCTTTGCGCAGATCGATCCCAGAAGGCCTGGAGCCATAGAGTTTGTTAAAAAATGCATTGAGGAATGGGGGGCGAAAGGATTTAAGCTTCACCCAAGCGCAGGATTCAATCCGGAGGAATCTGAAACAATGAATCTGATTGAATCTATTGCAGGTTATGGAATCCCTGTTATAACGCATAGTGGCCATAGTCCTAATCCCACATCAAGCAGATATTGCGATCCTATCTATCTTGATAAAATGCTGCTTAAATTCCCCGAAGTGAATGTAATAGCCGCTCATATGTCTTTAGGATACAGGCAGCAGCTTTGTACATTTGCCTGGTATCGGCCAAACCTATATACGGAAATTTCTATGTCGCAGTTCATAGCAAGAAGAGACTATCCGGCATTCGCTCGATCTATTCGGGAGGCGGTAAATTATTTTGGACCTGACAGGGTTTTATTCGGAACAGATTGTCCCTGGTTAGAGACAATATTAACTGGAAAGAATTTTGTCACGGCTATAAAAGAACTGGCAACCAGGGCGCCGGATGATTCAAAATTTACTGAGAGCGAAATTGAAATGCTCCTCGGGTTGAATGCTCAAAAACTGCTTAATATTTAAATTATATTCCAGTGTACGGGCATCAAGAAATAAGGAACTAAAAAAGCGAAAAGTGAAAACACTAACGATCATTAGACTGATCCGTATAAGATGCGGAATCTTGAAAGGATGGAGGAAATGTTATGGACAACGATCTAAAAAAAGCGATTAGCAAAAAAATGAAGAAATCCGTGAACGCCATCGGGTTTGCACCGGTGGAACGTTTCAAGGATGCCCCGGATAAGCATCATCCCGAAGACCTCTGTAAGGGAGCGCAGACGGTGATCGTTTTCGGCATCACTGTGCCGAAAGGCGTTCTTTCTTCTCCCGCCTACGGTCTCCATGCCCTTCATCGTTCCTACCACACCATTTACAAAAACCTGGATGCGCTGGCTGTTGATCTCTGTATTTTTATTGAGAGTAAAGAGAAATACCGGGCTGTACCGGTGCCTAGCTACGCCCCGATGGTCTTTGATGGGCTGGAACCATGGGGACTTCTTTCTCTCAAACATGCTGCCGTAAAGGCCGGCCTGGGCGCTTTTGGACGGAGTGGACAGATTTACCATCCAGTTTATGGTGCACTTTTAAGGTTCGCGGCAGTTGTAACTGATGCCCCCATGCCTGGCGATTCCATCATTGAAAAGCATCCCTGTCCACCCCAATGCAAGGCTTGCCTGAAAATATGTCCGTCAAAGGCCTTCAGCGAGGACGGCAAGTTCAGCAAACTTGTTTGCCTCGGCCATACGATCAAGCATGCCATTTATCCCCTGGCGCTAAAGGATGAAGCCGGCCTGAAGAATATCGAGCGGATCATAAATACCGCAGGACATGACTACTGGATCGCCTGCAACGAATGTGTAAAGGTGTGTCCGAATAATAGATAATCCTGTAAGTCAAACAATAAATATTTGACTTCACACTTCAATACAAAGATGCGGGGCGAAATTTCGGATAGGTTTTTTGAATATGGGATGAAACATACAAAGACTTGATAGCTTATTATTTACTTCTATAGAATCAGGCTTGCTTCTGAAAGAGAGCAAGGGGCAATTTTGGAGATGATGCTTTCTTTCATATGTAAGCGTTACTTAATGCATGATGCTTATGAAAAAAATTTCTGCCGCCAAATAACATGGTTAATCAATGGCCATAGGATGTCTTCGTGGTTTTTCAGACCGCTTTTGTGTTCCGTTATGATATTTTCTGTCCTGGTTTTATTCAGGCCGTCAATTTTATCTATCGCATCAATTGTCTGGTCAAGATACCTGCCCAAACCGTTCTTATCCCTGAGCCAGTCGGCCAACGGAATATTAAAGCCGATTTTTTTCTTATAGACGATTTTTCCGGGAATATTCCGGGCCGCCGCTTTTTTGAACAAATATTTCGGCTGCAGACGTTTCAACTTTATGCGGGCTGGAATCGTTTGCGCCAGAGATATCATCTCATTATCCAGAATCGGAACTCTTATTTCCATTGAGGCGGCCATGCTCATTTTATCCTTCATCGTCAAAATCGATTGCAGATATGTCTGCTGATCGAACAGGAGCATGTTATCTGCAATATCGAGATCTTTTTGCCAGGACTTATTTAATTCCTCCATTCTACAGGGAATATTTATATCGTCTTTATCAAACAACCATGTAATTT
>JBEKJX010000247.1:0-4704 GCA_050011015.1 Smithella sp. | reverse complement strand
ACCACAGAATGTCTTAAAGTGCTTCAGGATCAATATGCGACCGAAGCCCAGCGTTTTATCTTTATTGGCCATCAAGCCAATTATACGATGCTTAAAGCGGTGTGCGAACGCGGAGAAATATCGAATGAGAATCATTGGTACAACGTTGATCAATTCGGCAATACAGGTTGCTGCGGCGCTCCCTCGACTTTAAGCATGCACTGGGATGAAATTAAACCGGGAGACAACATTGCCATGGTGATTGTCGGTGCCGGATTAACATGGGCATATATGATGTTGAAAGCGGGAAGCGAACGATGATTGAAAAACCGGTTGCATTGGTTACGGGAGGAGCAAAAGGAATAGGCGCCGCATGCTGTCGGGCTCTCGCGGCTGAAGGATTTTATATCGGCATTCATTATAATCAAAGCGTGGGTAGTGCTCAGCAGTTGCTCGATGAGATAAACGATGGTTTTTTAATTCAGGCCAATTTGGCCGATATCAAGCAAATCGACACGATGATCGGAAAATTGAAGGATGCTGCGGGCCGCATCGATGTTCTGGTCAACAACGCCGGCCGATCCATTAATGCCGATATTCTTTCCATGAAAATAGAGCAATTTGATGAACAGCGCGCGCTGACGCGCGGCGTCTGGTATCTGACCAAAAGAATCCTCCGGCAATTCATGCTGCGCAGTCAGTCCGGGCGCATCATCAATATTTCCAGCGTTGTCGGTCATACCGGCAACGCCGGTCAGATTCCCTACACAATGGAAAAAGCGGCATTGGATGCTTTTACCAGATCTCTGGCGCGAGAATTGAAGGGAAGAAATATTCTGGTTAATTCCATCGCACCCGGTTTTATTGACACGGAGATGACCAAAGAACTACCGGAAGAAATAAAAGATAAAGCCGCGGAGGAAATTCTTTTGGGGCGGATAGGCCGACCTGAGGAAGTCGCGGAAGTGGTTGCATTTCTGGCTAAAAAGGGAAGTTACATCAACGGTTCGGTGATTCATGTCAACGGAGGGCTTTATGGAGGCTGATGCCGGTCTGAAACGGGAGGTCCTGCAGCTTGTACCGCAACAAAAGCCTTTTCGTTTTATTGATGAAATTATCAGCCTTGATGAAGAGCAGATAGTCGGGGCTTACCGGTTTCGGGAGGATGAATATTTTTATCACGGGCACTTTCCCGGCAATCCCATTACTCCTGGCGTGATTCTAATTGAAACGATGGCGCAAATCGGGGTTGTCGCTTTCGGGATATATCTTCTGTCCTGCCAGAAAAAAATGCGGCCCGGTCAAATGGATATGCCTTTGAGTTTGTTCTCTGTGGCGGACGGCGTGGAGTTTAAACAAATTGTGACGCCTGGTGAAAGAGTGATCGTTAAAGCGAAAAAAGTTTATTTTCGTAAAAATATTATAAAATCGAATGTTTCCATGGAAAGGGAGAATGGCGAAATAATTTGCTTTGGAAATTTATCGGGAGTGGGAGTGGATAAGTGAGAAAAAGAATTGTTGTTACTGGAATGGGAGTGGTCGCTCCCAACTCGCATGGTCTGGCTAATTTTGAACAGGCGCTCAGAGGAGGCATTTCAGGCATTCGTTTTATTCCTCAATTGAAGGAATTGAATTTTGGTTGCCAGATTGCCGGTGTTCCGGAAGATTTCGATAATATCCGGAAAAGTTATTTTGACAGAGAAAAGCTTTTATCCATAAACGATAATATCGGCTATGCTTCGGTTTCGGCGGTAGACGCCTGGAAAGATGCCGGATTTAATATAAACAGCGATGACGACGATACTGTGGATTGGGATACCGGTGTCATTGCCGGTTCCGGGATCGGCGGCATGGATACAATAGCCAATATTATCGTTCCCGTGATTAATGAAGGAAAGGTAAGACGGTTAGGCAGCCGTGTTGTTGAGCAGGTTATGAGCAGCGGAACCAGCGCCCGCATTTCCGGTTTGCTTGGCGCCGGAAATAAGGTGACATCGAATTCTTCCGCTTGCAGTACCGGCAATGAAGCTATTATTGACGCCCTCTGGAGAATAAGAACCGGTCTGGCCAAACGCATGGTGGCAGGCGGCTCCGAAGGAGCGACGCCCTATATATGGGGAGGCTTCGATGCCATGCGTGTGCTCTGCCGCAAATTTAATGAGAACCCGGCAGCGGGTTCCCGCCCGATGAGCGCTTCGGCCTGCGGCTTTGTGCCCGGTTCGGGCGGCGCGATGCTTGTTCTGGAAGAACTGGAAACCGCTCTGGCCAGAAAAGCCAGAATCTATGTGGAAATAATCGGCGGCTACGTTAATTGCGGGGGGCAGAGAATGGGCGGTTCCATGACAGCGCCTAATCCTGAAGGAGTAAAAAGATGCATACGCGGCGCCATAGCCGACGCGGGCATTGATCCGGCGGAGGTTGATGCCATTAACGGGCATTTAACAGCGACGTATGCTGATCCTCATGAGGTGAGAAATTGGGCGGAGGCCCTCGAGCGGAATCCCGAAAATTTCCCTTTCATTCAGTCCACAAAGTCATTGATCGGCCATTGTTTAGGGGCCGCCGGCGCCATAGAATGCGCGGCCGCTGTTTTGCAGATTTATAAAGGATTCCTGCATCCGTCAATCAATTGTGAAGATGTCCATCCGGATATCGAGAAGTTTGCGCGAAAGATTCCGCAAAAATGTCTGGAATTTCCTCGCCTGAAAATTATCGCTAAAGCCGGTTTTGGTTTCGGTGACGTCAACAGCTGCATTATATTTAAAAAATGGGAAGAAAATTAATATTTGATAAGGAGATTTATTCATGGATGAAAAGAAAATTTTTGAGGAAATGATCAATATCTTAAGACCGTACGCCAAGAATCAGGAACTTTTGGAAAAGGCGACTATGGACACGCACATTTTAAATGATTTGAAGGTGAATTCCGCCCGGTTGGTGGATGTCATCATTAAATGTGAAGATGTTTATGATATCAGCGTGGATGATGATGAAGCGGATAAAATTCGCACCATCGGCGATGCCGTCAGGATTATCAAAAAAAAACTCGGATGAGAAATGGATAAAAAATCCACAATATTATTGCATCTTCAAAATTTTATAGGGCGAATTACCGTATCAATCATCGCGCCTTTATATTTTTTTATTGCCAGGATTTTCTTTTATCGTGTAAGGGATTTAAAAGAAATCCGCCGCAGGTGCGCCGCTGAGTTTGACCGGTACGAAGGGCCATGGATTATTTGTTCCAATCATTTAACGATGGTTGACTCTTTTATTCTGGGTTATGCCATTTTCAGCTTAAGCCAGCATATAACAGGTTATAAAAAACTGCCCTGGAATTTGCCTGAAAGAAGAAATTTTCAAAGCAATATAATACTTACGGTGTTATGCTATCTGTCTAAATGCATTCCCATTAACCGCGGCGGATCCCGTGAGAAGATGAAAGAAAGTTTGGATAAATGTGTTTATTTGCTCAACAATGGCCATAATATCATGATCTTTCCCGAAGGCAGGCGCTCCCGAACAGGAAGGGTGGATAAAGAGGGCTTCTCTTATGGCGTGGGGCGTTTTATTAAAAACGTGGAGAACTGTAGAGTAATGTGCATGTATCTACGGGGAGATAAACAGGATCATTACAGTATTATTCCCGCCTGGGGCGAAAAATTTTCAATTCAGATGGAAATTTTCACGCCACAACGTTTAGAAGGAAGTGAACTCAGGGCACAGCGGGAATACGCCACCCAAATCATTGATCGGCTCGCGCAAATGGAGGAAAATTATTTTGCCCTACGTCGGGAACGATGTGGTGGATTTGAAGGAACCGGCGAATGCGGGAAAAAGCAAGAACTCGCGTTTCCTAAAAAAAATCCTCACAGATGCTGAAATTGAATTTGTTAAAAACGCGGAAAATCCGGATACGGCTCTTTGGTCACTCTGGGCGTGCAAAGAAGTCGCGTATAAAGTGAAAAAAAAAGCTTTTCCTGATGTCCCTTTCATTCCACGGCGGTGGCAGGTAGTTTTCAACAAACCCCAATCAACATTTTCAGACGGCGAAGTTATTGTTCCCGAAAAAGGCTGTGCTTTTATCCGTCTTTTTTCCAATCTCCAATATGTTCATTCTATTGGCGCCGATAGTTTAGCGGCTCTGGATAAATTGATCTGGAGCGTCGATGTCCTGCCGGAAAAAGAACAAGTTAATCCATCGTTATATTTACGTGACTTACTTGGACAAAAATTAGCCCAACACTTTTCCCTGAATTTCCATGATACAAAAATTAAGAGAGCAAGAGAGAATGGTGAGTTGCAACCGCCGCGCGTTTACGTTAGCAGCAGAAAAACAGATATTGACGTCAGTTTGAGTCATGATGGCCGGTTTGTTGCTTACGCCTACCGTCTCTGAATCAAAGCGCTATCTTTGTTGGCGTCGTTGTCGGCTCGACGTATTGAATACGGGGGTGTTTCTGAAGGGTACACAATATAAACGGATTATATATACTTCTGCTGGGCCTCCTCCTCGCCGCGATATCATCTTTGTTTTTAGAGATGGTACTGGTTATCTGGACATCATATTTCTATTGTGGTATTAATTTCTGTAAATAAAGTTAAAGTAACGGGTGATTATTATGAAAATAGCTGTTTTGAACGGTTCGCCGAAAGGTGACCTCAGCGTTACCATGCAGTATGTCCATTTTCTGGAACAGAGATTTCCGGAAGCTGAATTCAAAT
>JBEKJX010000246.1:0-5410 GCA_050011015.1 Smithella sp. | reverse complement strand
GAAATGCCAATCCACTCTGGCATAAAAAATCCTTATGGAGTTGTTCATGTCGGCGCAATACTCTGGTTTGCGGATGTTTGTGCAACTGTTTTGGTCTTTGGTGCGACTCAAGTGGCTGAAGGGGAAAAGGGGTTTCCTCTGGCAATCAATTTAAACAGTAATTTCGCCGGCAACCAGTCTGAGGGTACATTCAAAGCAGTTTCATCGTTCGTTAAACGAGGCAAAACAGTCAGCATCGTGCGGACGATGGTATTCGGAGAAGGAGATAAACTGATTGCTGACGTGACAACTAATCATGTATTGGCCAGGTGAAATGTCAATTTGTTATAATCAGGCAATACAGCCGATCGCTATGCTCCGCTTTGCTTTTCGTTGCACCTTCAAATAGTAATCTTTAACGAAGACGACTGCCAAACACTGTGGATAAGTAAGTGCAATAAATAATTCTGACGATTCGAAAATCGGATTTTATTTCCTGATTCCTCAAAGTCTTCAATTTTCATATTTTTGATTTTATGATAGGTTTCAACCAGCAATCGTTAAACAAGATAAAGCAACTGCCTGTGTTTACAGATTTATACAGACCGTATAAATATTGTTCGGCTGCATAAAAATAAAGAAGCCAGAGCCGTTCACCGTTACCAGCAAAAGCACTCAAGAGTGATGTACCGGCAAACTGTAATTAAAAAGACGTGAATTTCTAAGACCTCTTCTTATTACGATTATATTAATCGCCGTGTATCGATTGGGCATTTTGGTGCCAATTCCTTTTTTGGATCCCGAAGGGATTAAAGCGCAATTTGGTGCTTCCAACCCATACATTGAGATGCATGGTGATTTATCAATATTCATGCTTGGCATCATGCCCTATGTTTCGGCTTATGTCCTTGTGGAGATATTCTCTCTTTTCATCCCCTTTTTAAAACGACTGCGGTCCGGGGATTTTAAAGGCCGTTTAAAGTTAAAACGGATTTCTTTGGTTCTGGCTCTCGCCTTGGCCATTTACCAGGCAAACACTTTGGTATCGGGCCTCAAGAGCATGAAATTTTTTAATGGGAATTTTGTTTTAAATGTTTCTATCTTTGAACACATGATTTTGGTCTGTGTGCTTGTGGGCGGCTTCTACCTGCTTGTGGTCTTATGCGAATTGATTTCCAGATTCGGCATAGGTCATGGAATTTCGCTTATAATATTGAGCGGCATCTGTGGAAAGTTCATCAGTCGGTTTCCTGTGTATTTAAAACACTTCGGATATTATGATCTTTCCTCTCTTATTATCTCGTTAATTGTGATTTGCGGGCTAGTAGCTTTTACATATGTTTTGTTAAAAACTAAAATCTCGATTCCCTGTTATCACGAAAAAGACAACACAACGGTAGACTATTTCCAGCTTAACCTATCCCCTTCCTCTTGTGTCGCATTGACCTTTGCGGTCTCCATTATTATGCTGCCATTAACATTATCATCTTTCTTTGGCACTAAAAGCCTTGCAAACATCCTCCATCCCTTCTCCTTAGTGTACACGCTGATCGAAATTATTTTCATTTTCATGTTCAGCTACCTGCTTTGTTGGGCATTTCTTCACCCACGCAAAAGAGTGAGCAGGATGAGGGCAAGGGGTTGGCAAATTGTGAAAATGGATACAACCGCCGAGAGCTTTATGCTTAAAAGACAATTTATTTACAACCTGCCGTGGACAGTCTTGCTATGTCTAATGGTGGTAGTGCCCTCAATATTGATATCCACTGCAAATATTCCTTTTTATATCGGTGGAAGATCAATACCGATCATTGTTGCGATTACTTTAGACCTCATTGGCGTTTTTAATTTTTATCAAAACGATCTGCATCGGCCGATAAAGATTGCAGAATTTCATGACATCTATGATGCCAATATGATTCAAAACCACATGGAAGCCTTGGGCATAAAGAGTTATTTACGCGGATACCATCACAGGTTATTATACTATTTCTTTGGTCCTTATCTAGACATGAGCCTGATTGTCGATGATCAGGATAAGGAACGTGCCCAGGAGCTAATTCAAGATTATTATGGTGGGCTTGGATTGGTTCCAAACATCTGTGTTCAGCAAAACGAGGGAACTATGCACCCACTGGCATAGGGTATGGAGAAAAAAATGAAAAAACCATTATTCGTCTTCTGGCTCACTATTGGCATTCTCCTATTAGCCTATTCAACTCCCTCTTTGATAACCTTGATTCTTAGCCTAGTATCGATAATTGGATTGGTATTAAACAAAAAGTGGTCGAAGTATTCCATTCTATGTCTTTCTTTATTAATATCATTATCCTGGATTTACATAGTCATTGCAGTCTCTTCAAAGGTATTCGTTTCCGAAAGTATGGGAGAGATAATAATTTCGCTAATACCCGGGGTTCTTCTGCTTGCTCTCTGTTTTAGCTGCACGGTTATTGTATTTAGATATTTTAAAAAAATTTAAAAGGAATCTTATCAATGTCAGTTCAGTTGATTCATAAGTCGGATTTTTATTGATAACTGGTTGTAAGTTGCGTTTTGGGGAATGTTATCTTTGGGGTGACTGAGGTTGAGGAGGACTGCTTCCCTGTTATCCATATTTTTCTATTTTGTTGTTTTATGCTTCTAAGTTACAATCGCGTAATAAACGAATAATTTGATTTTAAAGTTAATATAAAGTAGGAGCACTCAAAGCAGATCAAAGGCTTTTATATAAAAAATAGCGGATATTTGTTCTAATAGATGAATGGAAAAGTAGTTAAATCGAAAAAAGGTGAAACCGGCTTGATTGAGACCGGTCAACAATCAAATCATCACGACCGTGTCCAGCCGGGTCTGGCACAAACGACACCTGTCGAGAGTTCTTTCACACTCAACGACTGGCTCTTTTTCATTGCTCTGATTGCGGCGGTGTTCCTGGTCTACCAGCCGGCCTGGCATGGAGGGTTCATCTGGGATGACGACTTCTTTGTGACCCGTCCCGAACTGCGTTCATGGTACGGACTCTTCCATATATGGTTTTCTCCTAATGCCACGCTGGGATATTATCCCCTGTTGCACAGCGTCTTTTGGGTTCAATCATGGCTTTGGGGCGATGCCACCCTCGGCTATCATCTGGTGAACATCCTGCTACACACAATGGCTGCCGTGATGGTGGCGATTATTCTGAGGCGATTAGAGATCCCCGGGGCTTATCTTGCAGCGGCTATCTTCGCCCTCCACCCTGTCCATGTGGAATCGGTGGCGTGGATCTCGGAATTAAAGAACACGCTTTCTGCTGTTTTCTATCTTGGATCAGTAATGGTCTACCTGCGTTTTGACCGGCGACGGCGAACGTCACTGCACCTTTGGGCATTATTGTTGTTTGTGCTGGCCATGCTGAGCAAACCCGTGACGATAACACTGCCTGCGGCATTACTGGTGATCTTCTGGTGGCAACGTGGACGTTTGTCATGGAGGAAGGACGTCTTGCCGTTGTTGCCGTTCTTTCTGCTTGGGGCGGCAGGCGCGGTTTTTACAATCTGGACACAGCATCTTTTTGTTACAGGAGCAGACGTTCCGTACTTTGCCAATCCCGCTGAGAGAGTCCTGATAGCGGGGAAGGCGATCTGGTTCTATCTCGGCAAACTATTCTGGCCGGTGGAGTTGATTTTCATCTACCCCCGCTGGGAGACAAGCCATGCGGCAGCATGGCAATATATGTTCCCTGCGGCCGCTTTCGCGCTCGTCGCGGCGCTTTGGGCATTGCGACGGCGTTGGCGTGGGCCGCTGGCGGGGCTGCTGTTCTTTATCGGAACACTATTTCCAGTTCTGGGCTTTTTCAACGTATTTACTTTCGTTTACTCATTTGTGGCCGATCATTATCAGTATTTGGCAAGCCTTGGAATCATTACCCCGGTCGCCGCTGGTATAGCAATATTGTTGAAACGACTGAAGCTCTGGGAACGCCCCGCCGGTTACGCCATCTGCGTGTTGCTGCTGCTGACGCTGGCGGCGTTGACATGGCAGCAGAGCCGGATGTATACCGATATTGAAACGCTCTGGAATATGACCATCGCTAAAAATCCTGCCTGTTGGATGGCCTATAATAACAGGGGTAATGCCGCCTATAATAACCTTGGCAATGACAGGCAAGCTATTGAGGATTACAACAGGGCTATCGAAATTAAACCGGACCATGCAGAGGCCTATAATAACAGGGGTATTTCTTATGGTAATCTCGGCAATTACAGGCAGGCGATTGAGGATTTTAACAAGGCGGTCGAAATCAAGCCGGATTATGCAATAGTCTACTATAACAGGGGTAATGCCTATAATAACCTCGGCAATTACAGGCAGGCGATTGAGGATTACAACAGGGCGATTGAAATTAAACTGGCCCATGCAGAGGCCTATTATAACAGGGGCATTTCTTATGGTAACCTCGGCAATTACAGGCAAGCTATTGAGGATTATGACAGGGCTATCGAAATTAAACCGGATTATGCAGATGCGTATAATAACCGGGGCAATATCTATAACGGCCTCGGCAATTACAGGCAGGCAATTGAGGATTACAACAGGGCGATTGAAATTAAACCGGCCTATGCAGAGGCCTATTATAACAGGGGTGTTATTTATCTAAATCATGGCGATAAAATCTCCGGCTGTCGCGACGTGCGAAAAGCTTGCGAATTGGGTAACTGTAAATTATTGGAAACCGCAAATAACAGAGGATTATGCCGATGATTTAGCAGGCATACTCTATCATTCATTACGAATGGTAATCCTTAATCCTTATAACTGCCCAATACTGAGGAGTTGTAGGTGTAACCTGCAATTCTGTCGTTTTGTCACTTTCAAAAAATCAATAATATTATTTTTTATTTCTTCCTTCAAAGTCTCCATTTTCATAGTTGCAATTTTATACCTCCAGGTTACAGCATAAATAAACATCATTCACGCCAACCGGCAAACATCAACACATCACATTTTGCGGTCCTTATTCCCTTGACATGCAAAATCAAAATTCATATAGTCGGATAAGAGTGTGCAAGGCCTTATCCGGCCTGATTCAACTGACACTGGATTTGCTCAAATCTATTAAATATAAAATATGCCGTCACCTGCTGACAAATTATTGCGTAATGAATATCTGCTGCGTTTAAATCGCACGATAGATTATATTCAAAATAATTATTCCGAAGAATTAAACCTCTCCAGGCTTGCCCGGATTGCCTGTTTTTCCAAATATCATTTCCACCGCATATTCCTGTCCCTGACAGGTGAAACAATTAACGACTTTGTCCGGCGCATCCGTCTGGAAAAATCCAGAGAGAGGCTGAAATATGATCTGGACAAGTCCATTACCGAGATTGCCCTTGAGTGCGGATTTTCCAGTTCGCAAAACTTTGCCAAAGCATTCAAGGCACAA
>JBEKJX010000245.1:0-9255 GCA_050011015.1 Smithella sp. | reverse complement strand
GGCTTAAGTAATCTTAAAATAAAATTTGGCGAAATAAAAAATGAAGAAATTAAACAAAAAAATACTTTATATATTTGTTGTATGCATTGCTTTTGCTATTATCGGATTTTCTATAATACTCATTAATTATTCATCGACGCCCGTTAATCATAATGACCACAGAGGCGCAGTGGTGCATGTCTATATCATGAAAGACTCCGGCTTTTTAGAAGCCACTAAAATACTTAAACAGGCGGGCTTGGTAGAAAACAGTTTTTTGTTTTGCAGCCTGGCGATAACAAAAATATCCTGCCGTAAAATTCCCGCCGGTGAATATAAATTCAACACGTCCATGACTCCTTCGGAGATGATTGATGAACTCATGCGCGGGAAAAACAAAATTTAACAAATTATTTTGATGTTCTGCGGAATATATTTTTTTTATGTCGATAATGATCTGCTTCAATAGATTGGCGCTCATAGTGGCCGGGTTACTGTATATAAAATAAAGTGCATGTGATCAGATGAGTAGAAGAAAAACAACAAGACGAGATATCAAGATTCCTCGTACTCAATCTGTTAAAAAGGGCGGGAAGATAAAAGGAATTGACTGGGTTACTTTGATAATCGGTGTAATCATCGCGTTTGGAATTGCTTATTATTATTTTGTAAGAGCCGAAACGCGCACCCGACATGCCATAAATTATTTCCAAACTCATGGAAACAGGGGACAGCGGTAATCGGCCATGAATCCGAAAATGAGATTAACCGGTTGGAGAAATAGGGTACAACAGCGCCCTATTTCTCTCGGGAGAGATTCAATTAATTAAATATTGAACTCGTCCGTTGTTATTTATTCAAGAAGATAGTTCGGACTCACTGCACTTATTTGTCAGTCTGCGACCGCAGGTACTGAATAAAGCCCATATGCGGAGGCGCAACATCCATTTGCCATAACAGCGCTATAAGTTCTCCCCGATGATGTGTTTCTTCCTGAAAAAAGTCCAGCAACATGTCCTCAACGGGTGCAAGTAATTTTGAGCCATCCCTCTGCTTTTTCTCAATATTTTTTTTCAGTTCTTCCGGCGTGAGTTTGCTCAGATAGTCGTTGGACTTGGATTCCAGCTGTTCCAGGTATTTAGTAATTTTTTCGATGCTGTCGTATTTATCATAGTCGGGACTCGGATAATCGGGATTGCCTTGCAGTATATAATTAAAATAAAAATCCACTACAAAGAGGATATGCAGGAAGATGTCTCTCAGGGACGGGAAACTGGCGCCCCGATCCTTGACAAAATCCTCCCGGGAAAGTTTGCTTAAAGTTTCCAGATATCTGCGCCTTAAAAATTGGTTATATTCCAGCAGTTTTAAAATGTTCATCGTTTCCTCCCATTAAAAGTCGATGTATAGTAATTATTTTTACAGAAAAAATTCTTTCTTTTGATCCGGTATTTTACTTAGAAAATCATCAAGTAGTTTTTGTTGCCAGGGAGCCAGATCTTCCTTTATACGTCTGTTCATGATTACAATATGTCTCATGGACAATTCGTTGTATAGCCAAATAACTCCAGTTGAAGCTCTGGAACATCTAACGTTATCATCTAATACTAATGACTTTTTGCCAAGTAATGAATTTTCTAAAATGACTATATTTTTGAAAAAAGAAATCTTTTTATTGAAAAAAATTCTCAAACCTACATTTATGCAAATAATTAAAAGGCTCAAAGAATTGAACTTCCATGCCCAGTAATAAAGAATATATGTTTGTTCTTTGTTTAGAGAAAAAAATAATTTATACAGATCATCGCGAGCAGCTAAATCTGCAAGAAAAAAACAGGCAGCACATAGAGTGATCATGATTATTGAAGCTAACCAAATCTTTAACGGAGGTTTATCGAAGTTTATTTCTAATATCGGTGGTTCGTATGGCTCAATATTATATCTAAGTTGTTCCTGATCTCCAGTTCGCTGGTACTTTAAGGAGATAAATAAATTTACAAGCACATTCATCCACATATATAAAACTAAAGGTATCATTATTACCATGCCAAAACTTCTCATATACTTGCCTCTGCTTGAGTATAAATTTGATAAATCATGTTCTTTAATAAAGCTGGATTGTTTAACGATTACTGGTTGATCTTAGCATAAATTTACAACTTTGGAAATTGAGACTTAGAGGAAGAAGGAAATATTTTTGTGATTTCCCGACAAGTAGAATTGAGGATTTGATTGTAATATTTGATTTTATTTTGGCGGAAGACGAAGTTTCCCATCTACTCCGGCAAATTATCGATCACGGTCTGATAGAACCGCTATCAGTATTCTTGGCAATGTGCTGAAGGCCTGTTCACTTGATGGAAACGTTAGACGCTTTCATGGGGCAAGCCACAACCGGTCAGTTCGACAACCCTTTCCAGGAGAGAGGCCTCGCTCTATAAGGACGCAGGCTGTCGCATCTCGGTATGCATTATGAGACTTCAACGACTTTATACCGGTATAGAGCAAATGCAGCTTTCCTTCAGCAAAACCTGCACGAATCTGTTCGGTGGATAGCGGCGCCAATTTAGCTCTAATTTCTGCAAGGTCGCTATCAGTGTAATAGACTGGAATATGGTCAATGGCTTTTTGCTTTGTGAAGCGAAACTTGTGGCTCTTGTTTGATAAGGCAATCTCTTCTACTTTTGACACGCCTGCCTTGTCGAACCCGATACCATATTCCAAATGCAGGGCGCCCATCAGAAGGTTTACAGTTGTACAAATTGATCGTGCCGATTCGGTGCTCGCATCCACAACAGTAATTAGAACGTACGGTGGCGCGGTCGAGTGGTTGTGTATGGCAGCTTCAAAGCTCTCTTGCGACTGCCTGGGTAAACTTTCACTGACGGCATCTGCGGCTGACGCAATGATTATGACAAGACTGATCAACAACGCTGAAAATTCCATACTTGAGACTCCTGACATTGTTTGCATGGATCCGTGTTAATACTACAAAAGCCACAATATATTGTATGTTACTTTTTAATAAAGCTGGATTGTTTAACGATAACTGGTTGATCTTAGCATAAATTTACAACTTTGGAAATTGAGACTTAGAGGAAGAAAGAAATATTTTTGTGATTCCCCGACAAGTAGAATTGAGGATAGCAGAAAGAAGTGATTGCCGGGTTTACTTAAAAGTTCTCAGCTATTGCGAGTGAAATATTTAAGAATTTATATTCTTACTGAAACGCCTCGAATACTCCGTCCAGTCGTGAGTAGCGATGGCCGCGATCCGGTCTCCCCGTTCCCGTAAAAGTGTTCTTATCCGATCCAGTTGAAACATAGCGGCGGCATGATTCATGTGAGCTATGGACCTGAAGCACCTGACCCCCAGCGGAGTATTCCCGCCTTCGGCGAGCTCTTTGCTTGTATAGTAGGTGTCTCCGCAGTGCAGCAGCCAGCCCTTTTCGTCTTTAACCGCCACCCCGCAGTGGCCGCGGGTATGTCCGGGCAATGGAATCAATACTATCTCCCGCGGCAGGCCGTCTGTTTCTCTGATGCACTCCATGCCGAACCAATCCTGCGATGAAATTGCCTCGTGTGTTACCCACTTGGGGTTGTGGCTGAAATGGCACTTCCTGTACCGTTCCCGCTCTTTCAGCGTAGGGGGATCGAGTGCGCTGTCCCGTTCAATCCGCATAACGTGAACCTTCGCCTCCGGAAAGTCGCAAAGACCGCCGGCATGATCCCTGTCCAGATGTGTGCATATGATGTCTGTAACCTGTGAAGGATTGAAACCCATTACCCTGATCTGACGCAACGCGGTTTGCTCTTTGTCACGCCGGGCGTTCAGGAGCGCGTTGGAGTAACCCAATCGCCGATAGGGGTCTTCCATATCTCTCGTCCCCAGCCCGGTATCCACCAGGATAAGGCGATCTTCTTTTTCGATGAGCAGGCACAGGCACGGGCAAAACGACATGTCGGGGATAAATATTCGAGCGCCCCGCGGCCGCATGGTGCCACAGTTCAAAACGTGGATTCTCATCTGTTCTTTCCTCGCTGTTTTTCGATAAGATAGTGCTTGTTTGCAAGTGAACTATAAAATTGTAAGTCTTGTATGTCAATTAAATATTGATTGCCGTTTAATGTTTGATTGCATACGGATCACTAAGAGCCGGCTTTTTCGGCGACCCGGTGCAGCCGATGGTCAGGCGATTCTTATAATTCTTCTTACAGGCGCCGAACTTACTTTACAAAAAACCAGTAAGGTGACCTCCGACTGGAAGGTGCAACTGTGAGAATTTTTTCAATTTTATTTTCAGGAATTACTTCTGTTCAATATGTACTGAATGTACTGAAATTAATACCGAGCGGTTTAGCAACACCAATCGTGCAGGCAATCTGAAATTCTCATTTGCCTGCCGATTATGCCGTAACAATGTTCTTGGCTTGGCAAGTTTGATGTTTTATTTAATAACAATGAAAACGGCATTGTTCGAAATTCACAGCCTTTGTTGCGATACCTTCCAAAATATATATATTATCATAAACACCATTAGAAACATCTTTCACATGCAAAACTGAACCTGTCCTGCATGATATCAATAAGTCTTTTTTCTTCTTGAAACCCGGCGGACCATAAAAAATTATTTTAGTAATACGGAATACAGGCCTTTTGAAAATCCGCCTTCTGATATCTCGCTGATATGATAGTATTTATGACTTGTCATATGATCACCATAAGACAGACCGGCAAGCGGAGAAGGTGCAATAGAACGAGGTTGCAGATTAACGAAAATCTTCAGGTAATCTTTATACTCATTTTCTGCTTTCCGGTAATAGGCCAAAGACTCACTTTTTATAAGCAAAAGCTCATTGAATGTATATTTAGATGCATAGAATTCACATGCGCCGCTAAAAACAAGAAAAACAACAATAAATGAAGTTACTCTTTTAGCATCAAGACAGCGAAAATAGTTACGCCTTTGTAAATAGATTATTTGTAAAAACAACGAGAATCCTATGAGACACACAGCAGGCAAAGCATAGCGTTCGGCGTTTTGCTTAATAACAATTAAAGCGGAAAACAGTTGTGAAATTATTACTGCAAGTAAGACTTTGAAAGATGTATCCTGCCAGACTATTTTTCTCGCAGCTGAAAACCAGGTAAATATTATGATAATTAAAATAGGAGTGATAAAAAACAGGATGTTTAACGGGCCATGTAAAAATCCTGTGAACATGTTCAGAAAATTATTTTTTATAACGGCAGTGTCTATCCCAGGGGCGCCATAACCATACCATGATTTGTGTGTGAGTATAGCACAGAAAAAGTGCAATATGCGTTCATACTGTGAATGGATCGGCCAAGTCCATAATATTGCACTTAACCCGGTCAAAATCAGAAATCCAATTTTATTTCGTAATTTTGGTAAGGCTAATAAGGGAATAATCAGCAAAGGAGCAAAGGTCACTTTGGTGGCTATGCCAAAACCTGAAATAAATGCCAAAGCCACCATATACCAATGAGCAGATTTGGAAAGATTTTCACTGAGAACCATTTTCACCAGAATCAGCACGAAAAGCATACTTGTAAACAATAAGAGAGGTTCACAGGAAACATTATTTAACCCCACTTTAATGTGATGTCGGAAAGAAAAGGGGAATACTGTAATAAGAGACTTAGTCCAATATTTTTCGTTAAACTGAAAGTCACCAAACCAATAACAAATAATATTAATACATTTAAGGACACTAATACTATATTTATGACTTTCAAATAAAATTCCGGATTCTTAAGAACTGCGAATTCCAGGCTGTCTTTTTCGGAGAAATCAAGAGCATGCGTGATCGTCAAAGTGGCTGCTCCCAATATTTGTAGAGTTGTACCAGGATGGTCAGTAAAAAAAACTTGTTTCGACTCCGCCATAGCAAGCGAACTCACCAGGTAAAGATAATCATTGTCTGTATTAGAACATATATAATATGGACCTCGAGCATACTTCATGGCTCCAGCAGTAAAAATTAACATTACCGGAACTATCAGCAGTATAAATACATAGGATTTTTTCATATTGTCATCAATGCCAGTTCTGCAAAAAAATTAAGATATCCGCTCTCCATCTCCTCTTATAGCTACGGTTATTGTCCTTCCAAAAAACTCATACCACATGTTAAATTTTAGTTCATTATTTCTTTCCGATTGGAAGATTGAATAAATATCAGGACTGATGTTCTGAGGATTTCAGAAAGCAACAAATAAACACTTCTGCTGCAAAATATCATTAAAAACCTGCATGTCCCAACCGGTTATCGTTAAATTGGCAAGATCATTCCTGCTTCCATCTCTTTATATAATGTAGAACAGATCTATCTCTTCATAGAATTTTTTAGGGCTAACAGAAAATCAGCCGATCGTAAAGCTCGCTCCTCGCTCCGGATGGATTGACTTGTTAAGTGCTTATATTTGTCTCTCGTGCACGACGTGCAATTCGCCAGTGTACAATAAAAAAGATAATAGAAAGAATGATGACAATTGTGTCATTCGTTAAACTCTGCAAAGCAGTGCGGCGTTCAGATTTTAATGTTTGTTGATAACTTTCCAGGCGTTGATTCGTTAATTCCTGTTCTGGCGGTCGCGTAATTTCTTGTTTAGTAACAGCATTGGTGTGAACAACACCCTTTCCCCAAAATGCATCATTGTTTTGATGGCGATTGTATTCGTTGGACCCGATGGTAAATTCAGGATAGATTATTCTTATGGCATTTTGAATCGCGAGCCCGGAAAAAATTAATAAACAAACAATTGTTGCAAAACAAATTGCTAACGCATAAATTTCTAAAATAGATTTTTTCATTATGCCTCCTTAATTATTTATGTACTTGACAAAAAAGAACAGCTATCAGCCTTTTTGACTTCATGATTATTAATTCCATTCTGATAATTATTGGTTGTAACAAGCATAAAAATTCACTTTTTGAAAATTGAGCAAGAAAGAAATAAAATTACGAATCGGCAGAATTAATTAATGGTGAAAGATTTAGAGGCCGGGCATAAACAGCCCGGCCTCTAATAAAACAAATTTATTGATATTAGTTTTATAGTTTAATTACTTCCCTGACTATGCACAATTATCATATCGGTGGCCGCGGCATTAGAGATCTTTCACGTACCGTTACCGTACCGGTGGAAATCATACCACAACTATTTTCACTTTGAACGGTAATGGTATAAACGCGTTCTTTTCCCACTATAATCAGTCGTGATGCCAACAGATTGAGAGTTAAATCCCCTGTGATTACTGCTTTACCATTGGCTACAGCATCACTATTTGGCGGATCATTGCTGGTCACCGAGATAATCTTCGTCACCGGTGACGGGTCAAAAGCGTCAGAGACGACCGCGCTTATAGTGACAGGAACCATGCGAGTATCAGGCGTTGCGGTGAGCGAGGATATGACCGGAGGTGTGCAGCTGTTGCCGGGATCATATTCCCAAAAATCTTTGTAAGGGACAATATTTGAAAAACCATTCCCGGCAAATGCGCCAGTTCCAATAAATCCCTTGCTGCCGATAGAGAAGCCAACGGCAAATCCTCTAACTGTCCCTCCAAAATCGGTTTTCTGTGTCCATGTATCGACGGCGGGGTCATATTCCCAAAAATCATTTTGAAGGTTGGCACCCTCATTTATTGCTCCTATTCCCATATAACCCTTGTTGCCGATGGAAAAGCCTGTTGCAGCAATTCGTGGATCCGCAGAATCAGCTTTTTGTGTCCATGTGTCTGTGACAGGATCGTATTCCCAAAAGTCTTTTTGATAGTTACCACCACTACCGGCACTCCCCCCTCCAATGTATCCCTTGCTGCCGATGGAAAAACCTGTTGCCATATATCGCCCTACCCCTCCGACATTGGCTTTCTGTGTCCAGGTATCGGTGGCGGGGTTGTACTCCCATAAATCATTAAAAGGAGGCGGATTAAATGCGTAAGGTAGTCCAGTTCCAATGTATCCCTTGCTGCCGATGGAAAAGCCTGTTGCACAATATCGATTGCCTCCTCCAAAATCGGCCTTCTGTGTCCAGGTGTTGGCGGTCGGGTCATATTCCCAGAAATCTTTATATACATCTGCAGCAGCCGGGAACAAATCATGGCTGCCAGTTCCAATGTATCCCTTGCTGCCTATGGAGAAGCCGATAGCTAACATACGCGGCAGCCCGCCGACATCGGCTTTCTGTGTCCAGGTGTCGGCGGCAGGATCATATTCCCAAAAATCCTGAAAAGGCGTCACAGCATCCGCTGTCCCTGTTCCAATATAGCCCTTGCTACCGATGGAAAAGCCAACAGCTGCAACTCGCGTTGATCCTCCGAAATCGGCCTTCTGCGTCCAGGTATCCGCGGCCGCAAACGCCATACTGACGCAAATAAAACTGTAAAGCACAACTGCAACAACTACTGCAACAAATTTCTTCATACGTACTTCCTCCATTTTTTATTTGAGCATCTTTTTGGGTGACTTAATCCTTTTTCAAAACATTCATGCTGTTCAAATCCTTAATCGTTACCGTGGGAGGCATTTCGTTGTTTCTGATTTTCTTTACGACAAAATCAGCAACTCTCTGCGCCTGTTCTTTGGTTCTGAAACCATCATTGCCCGGCAGTGCCGGTATGCTTGGCTGGTGTACCAGCAGCTTCCCATTCATAAGAATATCGTACCCGAAGGTTTTATTTGCCGAAGATATTATCTTTGTGGTTATTTTGGCGTTGGCGTAGGGATTGCTTTTTTCTTTTTGCTGAATTGCCTCTTGTTTTGTTTCTTTTTTGCCGCCGGTTTCTTCCGCAAAAATTGATATAGAAAGTCCGGCAAAAATGAAAAATGTTAATAAAACAATGATTACGATGGAAAACCTGATTTTTCTGATTACGATATAATCACCTCCTTTATAATTTTTTTATGAATCATATTAAAAAATACATTTCATTCATGATCACAAGCCTATAAATGATAAAGTTACTTGCTAGATAAGAATCCACCTTTCTTTTACGCGGCAATCTAACTATCGTCGAAACAAGTTTAGATTTATTAATTGTAAAATTATTTGAAACGGGTTTTGAAGCTATTTTGAATATTTTTACTTCTATATATTATGAGTTTGATAGTCAAGAAAGAATTTTATAAACAAAAAGATTTTTTCAGCTTCTCGTGATTTTCCAGATGGTGTTTCTTTCCGATTGGAAGGTTGAATAAATATCGGGACTGACGATTTGAGGATTTAAGGAAGAAATAATGGGATAT
>JBEKJX010000244.1:0-4732 GCA_050011015.1 Smithella sp. | reverse complement strand
TATCACGCACATCGGGTAAATCAAACGCATCGACAAGAATTCTTGTGCGGTTATTTTTCACCAGAAACCGTTTGACGGTCAAAAAAATATCTTCTATTTCGGGGAAGGGATTCTCCCCGGCGATACGAATTTTTATGTACTCATCAAATACTTCAAATGATAACTGAACTTCCAATGTTACCTCCTTTGTAAACTAAAAAAACCCAAGATTAACCATTCACCTCTCCCGCACAATGGAGGAGATGCCTTCCCTGTGTGTCAAGGGATATTGAAACACAGGGAGGCGAGGAGAGGTAAAGCAGGAGGGTTATTCGTCAGGAGTTTTCATTATTATTTCCACAGAACTTTTAACCGCGCTCGGTTTGCCGGCAAAACGATCGTATTTTGTCACGAGCTGTTTGGCTGTCATGATAGAGGCAAGCTTGCGCATAAGAGGATCGGCCCCGGCCACCATTTTCTCTTTGATGGTATCCGTGCCCTGTTCCTTGACCTGACTCAATCCGGCCTGTAATTTCAGTGATCCGGCTTCAAGTTTCTTTGCGCCGTCGATCATTTGCTGGGAGCCGTCCTGCAGTTTGGTCATGCCGTCGGTGGTAATCTTGATTCCCGGAAATTCCTTGACCGTCGGGGCATCCTTTCCCTGTTCTTTAAGAAAAGCGAGTATTTCATCCGAGAACGGACCTCCCTGTGTAGCCAGTTCCAGGAGTTCTTTCTGGATGTCAAGGTAGTGTTTTGCCTTAAGCGCCTCTGTTGATACGAGCGGTATTTTGGTCAGGGGAGTGATCTTGGCTTCCATACCCTCATTGATCTTGATGGCGCCGTTGGTGATTTCTATCTGCGCGTTGGAAGCCTGAATGAGTTTCCCTGTTCCCGCTTTTACCTGTTCCAGGGCGGAAAGCATTTGCTGCTGGCCTTCGGCCAACTCAGTCGCGCCGGCTTCCAGCTTAATCAGGTAGGAACCGACCGTATCGACTCCGGTATAAATCTGATCGAGCTTGGACTCGATATCTATCTCCGGCAGAGGCGGAAATTTTGGAATTGCGGTGAATAGAATAGAGGGGATTTTTGCTTTCTGGATATCGGCACTGAGTTTGATTGTTGTCTCGGGATAAGGGAAGCACATCCAGTGCATCTTCATGGTGCGGCCTACCACGGCAAAAGCGCCTTCCGGAGCCACAACGTTATTGAATTGCCCGATATCTAGGTCAGTACTGACCATAATAATGAAGGGAGTAGGAATCTCTTCTTTTGCTTCTCTTATCTTGCCTGTGCCGATTTCCTTGTATGTAAATTCCCGCAGGGTACCGGTCTGATTCTTCAGGCTGATTATAATCTCCAGTTTACCGCTTTTGCCGTTTATCTGAGCGCGTTTCAAGGGTACACCGTTTAATCTGTACTGGATGTCCAGAGTCACCGGCAGATTCTTGCCGGTTGTACCGCTGTAGAAGATATCTTTTGCCGGCAGGGCGAAGATAAGTTTTCCGTCAGGCGACACGCTTGGGGTATCTTTACCTCTTATGTTCCGTACATCTTTGAGAATCGTGAGATCCTGGGACTGTCCCTGATTATCCGTACGCAACCAGGTAACGACCTCGGTCTTTTCCGGTTTGCCCTGGTTGTTTAATGTTACATAAACCGTCTCGTTGCGGGAGATTGTCCTGGCCGGGGCCGACAAACCCAAGGCGCAAAAGATCAGAACAATTATTAAAATGGCAATTTGTTTTTTCATGATTTACTCCTTTATGACTTTGCTCCAGCCCAAGCTGGTGGCACAGATTATTTTATCGGCGATCAGGATAACGCCCGGCAGCAAAAAGAGAATAACCGCAACGGCCAGAATCGCGCCGCGGCCAATCATCAGCGACAATGACTGCACCATGCTGACATCGCTGATAAACACCAATCCTATGGTGGAACAAAAAAGACACATACCAGAAGTAATGATGGCTGGCGCGGTACCAACCATGCTTATAACCATGGCATGCCTGGGCTTGAGTTTCTGTCTCTCTTCCCTGTAGCGCGTCATGAGAAAGATGGCGTAATTTACGCATGTGCCGAGTTGGATCGACGTAATGCAGGAAAAGGTAATGAATGGAATCGAATGCCCCAAAAGATGCGGAATAGAAACATTGATGAATATTGCCAGAAGAATACCGGCTACCAGAACCACCGGGATGGAAATGGAAAGGAAGACCAGGGCAACAATTAAAAATATACTGATAACTCCTGCTATATCTACTTTGGCCAGGTCCGGCGCCGAAAGGTCGGTCAGATCCTTGGCAATGGGGGCATTACCCGAAACAAAGGTGCCGGAAATATGCTCTTCGGTAAGAATCGAGCGGATCCTGCCGACCAGCGCGTTGCCTTCGCTCGATCCCGGCAAAACCTTTACCCTGACCATGGCCAGAGTATACCCCCCTTTGGTGAAGCGTGATGTGACCTGCTCGGGAATAAATGATGCAGGCACAGTAGAATCAACAAGAGTTTCCAGAGATATGGTCTGGACTACGCCGTTCTCCCGGGCAATTTTATCCAGCGCCTGCTTCTGTGCCCAGCGGGGGGTATTGGACGGGAAAAGGATGTTAATCATTTCAATCGATCCCATGGCGTCCTGAATTTCATGCACGGCCTTCAAGGCCTTGAGATTTTGCGGCAGTATTTCCTGAACACTGTAGGACAGATCCGAATGCTCCCGGATGTAGAATGCGGGCACGAACAGGAGGACGAAGATCAGAAGCAGTGCAACAGGGCGTTTAGTCAATTTTTCTGATAGGCGTATCATGGGTTTGACCAATCCTTTGGTCTCCCGCATGACGCTGAAACGTTCGAAGATCATTGTCAGAGCCGGTAGAATGATCATCGTGCTGATTAAGCCGAAAAATACTCCCTTGGCCATGACAATGCCCATGTCGGCTCCAAGCTTGATATGCATAAAGGCCAGAGCCATAAAGCCGGCCATGGTTACCAAAGCGCAGGGGATAATGGCATTCGCTGTCCGTTGAAGGGCATTGACCATAGCCTCGCGTTTGTCGCCGTTATGATGAATTTCTTCACGGAACCGGTGCATGAGAAAAATGGAAAAATCAATGGTGACACCCAGCTGTATAACCGAGGCAACCGCTTTTGTCAGATACGAAATTGAACCGAGAAAGTAATTAGTCCCCATGTTGTAAAGTATGCCGAAACCCATTGATACTATAAACAGAAGGGGTACCGCGACTGAACCCGTGGCTATACCGGTTACCAGAACTGAAAGGATAACGGCCGTGAGGACTGATTTAACCTCCTGCTTCTTGACCAGCTCACGCAATTCAAAGAGAAAAACCGGCATGCCGGTAAAAGATTGTCCGTCATGCAGATATTTTTTGATGGCGGCTATGGAATCCTGTGTTTGGACGGATGCTGCGGAAGCGGCAAACGAGACATGCAGCAGGGCATAATCTCCTTTCTTGAACATGGAGATCAGTTCCTGAGGGATAAACACATCCGGCACCGAAGGATCTACCAGATCACTTATCCAGCTTACGTGCTCGACTCCCTTTATGGCGACAAGGTCGTCCTTAATTTTGAGGATTTCAGCCGTGTTTTTTGTATTGAGCATAACAAAACCGGTATCCGCCGTCCTGAATTTCTCAGTCATAATAAGCTGTCCCCTGATGGCCTCGACATCCTTGGGCATGTATGAAAACATGTCATAATTGATGGGTGTTTTCAGGGTTCCCACAACGGCTATCGCCGCGAACAGCAAGGCAACGATCAGAATGGTGCGTGGATTTCTGGTGATAAAATCAGCAAATGTTTTCATCGTCGCTCCTTCTTATGATCATCTTTACGTCTGTCGTGTCGTCTTGACGGCAGTCCGGTCGCTTTTACTTCAAAAACCGAATCACGTTCTTCAATGGCCTTTTCCATGGCCTTCAATATGTTGTCGTAAATCTCGAATATGGAAGTGCGGTTTTGAACGGCTTTCTCCAGGGCTTCCAGGATAGTCATGTAGAGACTGTCAAGCTGACCGGCTATTTCAATGACAATTTTCTTTTCCATATTCACTGGAATCAGGGATGCCAGGGATGTTTCATTAACTACCCTCTGCGCCCAGACCCGCCCAAGATCACCCGTATGTTTGTTTTTTTGAATCAGTTCCTTCAGAACCTTTACCAGGTCGAGCTGCGGCAGATCGAATATCGAAGCCACTATATCAGGCAGGATATTACGTATGCTCTTTCCGGATTTCTCGATTTCCAGCATCATTTGCAATACGGCAAGCCGTGTAATGTCATTTCCCGAATCGTTGTCCTCGATACGAATGTCGGAACCCCTCCGCAGCATCTCCGCTAATTGTTTCAGGGTAATAAGTTTGGATGTAGCGGTGTCGTACATCAGCCGGTTTTTGTATTTTTTAATTCTGTGTAATTTATTCATGGGTTAATATATAATATTTATGCAATGCACAAGTCAAGCATTATTTTTGTGCGCTGCATAAAACATATAAATAGTTTCATGATTAAATATATTTTAAAAATAAACTGGATTTACACGGGCTTTCGGAATGGCTGATTTTTGCAGATTGAATCTGAATATTTTTGAGCAATCGCAGAGATTGCTTCCCATGGTTCGCCATGACATACCGTTCTTGTAATGATGAGTAGTTTCGTAATAATAATTGCTTACAATCAATGCGACGCCTGGCAATCGTTATAGGTTTGCAACATTCTGTTGTACTCATCGATCA
>JBEKJX010000243.1:0-4735 GCA_050011015.1 Smithella sp. | reverse complement strand
ATCTTATCAATGTAATCAACAATTCTAAAGATTTTATTCTTTTCGGCTGTGATGACGTGGTTTTTACAAAAAAATTTGACCTTAATCTTGCCATTGAAATTTTACAGGAAGATAAGGATATTTTCGGATTAAGCTTGAGGCTTGGGAAAAATATCAAGCCGGTTCCGAACGATCTTGAAAACCATAAGGAATATATTTCTTGGGATTGGACTAGAACGGATGCACCGCATTGGAATTACCCATGGGAATTAGATGCTACCATTTATAGAAAAATTGATATACTAAACTTATTGGCCAAAATTCCTTCTTCTCAATTGAAAAATCCAAACTTCCTTGAAGGTTTAATTGCTGATGATTCTCAAAAAACTAAAGAACTGATACGAAGAAAGAAATTATCTTCTTTTTATACTAGCAATTGTGTTGTAATCACAGTAAATCGGGTTCAGGAAACTCATCCGAATAATTTTGATTCTACCGGACATTCGGATATTTATTCTTTGAATAAAGAATATTCAAGAGGCAATCGGCTGGATATACCAGCAATATCAAAAATGAATAAAAATGTTATTCATGTCGGAGCTGATTATTTTATACTTACACTAAGGAAGAAAGGATTTTATTTGATGAAATTAAGGAAATGGCTTGGAAAAATAAAAAAGATTATAAAAAAAAATTTGTAGCATTAAGGATTTTATTATGATGAATAGAGTAAAGCGAATTGATTTCCCTGTAATACATGATGAACGCGGGAATCTCAGCTTTATTGAAAATAGCAGTCACATTCCTTTCGATATGCAGAGGGTTTATTATCTTTATGATGTACCTGGAGGATCTGAAAGGGGCGGACATGCCCATAAAGAACTTCAGCAGGTAATAATTGCAATGAGCGGCAGTTTCGACATTGTTTTAGATGATGGATTCGAAAGAATGATTTATCAATTAAACCGGTCAAGTTTCGGCTTATATATTCCTGTTATGATCTGGAGGGAGCTAAATAATTTTTCATCAGGAGCTGTTTGTCTCGTATTAGCCTCTTCCAAATATGACGAGAAATATTATATAAGAGATTATAATGAGTTTATTAAGTTAGCGAGAGAGATTGAACATGATTAAATTTCTTGATTTAAAAGGAATTACCGATAAATACTCCATTGAGATAAAAGAAGCTGTAAACAGAGTGATTAATTCAGGCTGGTATATTCTCGGCGAAGAAGTAAAAAAATTCGAAGCTGATTTTGCAACTTATTGCGGTGTAAAACACTGCATTGGCGTTGGTAACGGTTATGATTCTCTTGTTTTGATTCTCAGGGCATATAAAGAAATGGGTTTTATAAAGGAAGGAGACGAGGTAATCGTTCCTGCCAATACATTTATAGCGACGATTTTAGCTGTTTCTCAAAATGGGCTAGTTCCTGTTTTAGTCGAACCTGATATTAATACTTACAATTTAGACCCTGAAAAAATCGAGGGAAAAATTACAACGAAAACCAAAGCTATAATGACTGTCCATTTATATGGACAGGCATCGGAAATGGGAAAAATACTTCAGATTGGCAAAAAATATAATTTGAAAGTAATAGAAGATTCCGCCCAGGCTCATGGAGCTTATTACAACGATAAAAGGACGGGGAGTATAGGAGATGCGGCGGGTTTCAGCTTTTATCCGGGTAAAAATATCGGGGCTTTAGGCGATGCCGGGGCAATTACAACGGATAACGATGACCTGGCGGATATTGTCAGGGCTTTAGCTAATTATGGAACTTATAAAAAATATGTAAATGTTTACCAGGGAGTTAATTCCCGCCTGGATGAAATCCAGGCTGCAATTCTTGATGTTAAACTAAAATATCTGGATAAAGACAATAAACAAAGGCGAATTATAGCGGATAAATACAGGCAAAATATTAAAAACCCGAAAATAATTTTGCCTGATGCAAAAACCCCTGAAGGTCATGTTTGGTATGCTTTTGTTGTACGCTGTAAGGAAAGGGACATATTTCAAAAATATCTGGCTGACAATGGAATTCAGACACTCATTCATTATCCGATCCCTCCGCACAAGCAGTAGGCTTACAAAGATTTAAACAGCCTGTCTCTGCCTGTAACTGAATTAATACATAAAGAAGTTATCAGCCTGCCGATCAGTCCAATCATGACGGATCATGAAGCAGGGATTGTTATAGATGCTATTAACAGGTGGAATTAATGGATTCATTAAAAAATTTGCCGGTAGAAGATAATAACCCTTTGGTTTCAATAATAATCCCTTGCTATAACCATGAAAAATATGTTGGACAGTGTTTAGACAGTGTTCTGGAAAACAATTATAAGAATAAAGAGATTGTAATAATAGATGACGGTTCTATTGACAATTCAGTCCAGGCAATAAAAAATTGGATCAATAAAAATGGAAAAGATATACCTGTCAAATTTAAAAGCCGGCCAAATAAAGGTATAACAAAAACATTAAATGAATTGATACATCTTTCTTCAGGTAAATTCTTATGCATTCTTGCAAGCGACGATATGCTGACTAAAGATAGCATCCAGGTAAGGCTTAAAGCTTTATTGCAAAATCCGGATAAAATGGCTGTAATGGGTGATGCCAGGGTAATCAATGAGAATGGACAGGTAATTATGGAAAGCGCCATTGAAGATTGCTGGAATGGTAATAAAGAGAACTATAAAACTGATGAAAGACTCAAGTATATGGTTGTATATGAATGGTCGGTGCCGGGTCCTGTCTTAATGGTAAATAAAAATATTTATAATCTAATCGGATATTATCCAGAGAATTCATCTATCGATGACCTTGATTTTTACCTCAGGGCTATTGGAAGAGATTTGGTCTTTTTTACTGATCATATTGTTGCTTATTATAGGATACTTAATACAAGTCTATGTAGAAATAAAAATAACCGGAAAATAAATATTACCTCAATTATTAAAAGTTACTGGAAAAACATGTATCTGTATCAGCCAAAATACAGATTTAAAATTCTCAAGTTAATATTTTATTACTTTTTAGAACTATTCCCGTTTTTTAATAAATTGTTTTTAATAATTTTACTCCCATATAAAATTCTGATTAAAATCTTAAGAATTCATAAGAAGATAATTTCGATAATTTTTTAAAATAATTTGAAATTTACCCGGAGGGGAAATTAATGATTTTTCATCATATAGGAATAGCATGCATTGATATAGAAAAAGAAAAAGCAGATATCGAAAAACTGCATAAAGTTGTTAAAAAAAGCGAAGTGATTTTTGATAAAAATCAGAAAGCTTCATTATGTTTGCTGGAATTGGAAGGCGGTTTTAAAATCGAATTGATTTCAGGAGAACCGGTCACAAATATATTAAAAAAAAATATAAAATATTATCATTTATGTTATGAAGTAAATAATATAGACGAATCAATCAGGGATTTAATTAAAAACGGAGCTATTTTAATTTCCGATTCAAAACAAGCCGAAATATTTAATAATAAAAAAGTAGCTTTTTTATATGTTTCATATGGATTAATAGAACTCCTGGAGAAATAGTAAGATGAATATCGCTGTTTTAAGTAATGTCAATATGGATCCGTTTAAAATTAATTTAAAAAAAATAAATATTATCGAGACATATTTTTGCGGGTACGGACAATATCTCATTGACCTATCTGATAAAAATTCCATGATATATTCGAATTCTATTGGCATAATATTTATACATTTGGACGGCGAGGAATTTTTAAACGAATTTAATTACACTTTGCCTGAAGAAAAAAAAATATTAGAATATTCTAACGAGATATTATCATTGATTGAAAATTATATTCAATTGCGTCCCGATGTAAAAGTAATTATTTCTTCTCTATCATTCCCGCCATTTTCGTTTATAAATTATCTTGATTCCAATTCTGATTTTTCATATTTAAAAATAGAGAATATTTTAAACGATAAAATCTATAAATTAGTCCGAAATAATTCGAATGTTATCCTGCTTGATTTTAATAGAATTATTAAATTATATGGATACAATAATTTATATGATAATAAATACTGGTATTTAGGCAGAATTAAATATAACTATCTTGGATTTCAATTAATTCAGGAAGAATTGGAATCTCTATTAAATGCTTATAATGGTAAAACGAAGAAAGTGTTAATTCTGGATTTGGATAATACAATATGGGGAGGAGTAGCAGGTGAAGATGGTGTTAATGGAATAAAAATTTCTGAAGATGGCGAAGGGAAAATATTCAGGGATTTCCAGAAGACTGTTAAGGCAATAAAAGATATAGGAATTATATTAGCAATATGTTCAAAGAATAATGAAAATGATATTAAAGATGTGTTTAATAATGATACAATGATGGTTTTAAAGTATGATGATTTTATAATAAAAAAAATAAACTGGAAGGATAAAGTAACTAATATTTTAGAAATTTCCGAAGAACTTAATCTTGGAGTTGAATCGTTTGTTTTTATTGATGATAATCCTGCTGAAAGAGAATTGGTAAGAGAATCAATAGCAGATATAATTGTGCCGGAATTTCCTTTAGAAATCGAAAATTTAAAAAAATGGTTTTTATTGGAAGTTGTTTATAAATATTTTGGTAAGATACGAGTTACTGAGGAAGATAAAAATAAAACAAAGCAATATAAAAATAATTTTGAAAGAAATAATTTACAAAAAAAGACTGATATTAATAATTTTATTAAAAATCTAAATATTAGGCTGACACTGT
>JBEKJX010000242.1:0-4788 GCA_050011015.1 Smithella sp. | reverse complement strand
GCCCGCCGATATGAACTCCGCTGTAGCCCATTCCCTTTAGCAGGGCGTACATTCGGGCGGCGCGCAGTATTCTGGCTCCTTCTCCCTTATCGGGATCGCTTCGCTCCCGATCCAACTCTGCCAGGAGTTTATCCGTAACGACACTGCCGGGCAGTTCATTACGATTCATTATCCTGGCCGCGCCATATGGAAGGATATAAATATTTCCCACCAGCGGAATATCGAAACCGTTTAGTTTCATAAAGAGGAGGATTTCATGAAATTTTCGGGCATCGTATCCCAGTTGCGTGATGATGAATTGGGCGCCGCCATAGATCTTCTTTTTCAGTTTGTAATACTGGAGCATCTGTTCGGCTTCGGTTGCCTTGAAAGGAGAAACAACGGCTCCGGGGAAAAAATCGCTGGGTTGATGACGGACATTGCCTTTGACACCGGGATATTCAAGCCCCCGATTCATTTCCGATATCATTTGCAGGGTATGGATCGGATCCAGGTCAAAGACCGGGGCTGGTCTCCCCTGATAACCCGACACAGGGTAATCGCCACTCATAACCAACAGGTTTCTGACCCCTGCCCGATCCAATGCGTAAAGCTGGCTTTCTATCTGATTACGGTTTTTGTCTTTGCAGGTAAAATGAACGAGGGGTTCGATACCCAGTTTCAGAATTTCGCCACCCATAAAATCGGCAGACATGGCCGGGTTTCCTCCCGGATTATCTGTCACGGTAAGCGCTTGTATCTTCCCTCCAACGGCGGCCTGTTTGGCCAGAGCTATGGCCTTTTCCTGAGACGCTTCCCTTGCGCCTCTTCCCGGCACCAGTTCCCATGTGACCGGAAACACGCGGGGATTCAATAAAGCATTCTTAAAACTATTTTCCTGCATAGATATCCTCAGCTATTCTCAAATACCATTCGCTTTCAAAGAAACAGTTTCGGCAAGGAGGCGTCTTTGCAGGCTTATGTAATCCGCGCCATTATGACACGGATTACCGGTAAGGAAACGGTCTGTTTATATTGTGTCCCCTTCGGGAACACTCCTGTTTTCCAATACACTGAGGAAGCCGATGACGCTGCCAACAAAGTTAGCCGAAAAAAGCGCATTGGTATAACTTATGTGCCAAGAAAATGACATTATCAAATGAACTTGTCAATATCTTTTCTATCTAACAGTTGCAGTTCCTGACCAAATTTGCTATTTCTCATACATGATGTGTAAAGGAGAAAATATTTTAAAGGAAATCACCTGCATCCTGACAATTTTTATCATAGGCTTGTTTTCCACCAATTGTTACGCCTCTCTGGAAATATTGAACGTTCGTCATTGGACAGCTCCGGATCATACTCGAATTGTTCTGGATGTGGATGGCGAGCCGGATTATGAAATTAAGCAAAGTGAAAATCTTTTCATTTTAAATTTTAAGGAAGCTTCCTTCTTACGCAAATCGATACCAGCCAAAATCATCATTAATAAGCCCGGAATTACAAAGGTGGTTTTTCATCACATTGATGAAAATAAGGTTGGGATCGAATTTGTTCTGGATAAATACCAAAAAGTTGAAGTTTTTAAATTAAAGAAGTTTCAGGATAAACCCAACCGGATTGTGGTGGATATTATTCTGGAACAAGGCCGCAAGGAAGGAAAAACAACGGATCAGATCTTTGAACTTAAACAGAAGAAAATAATAGTTATTGATGCCGGTCACGGCGGTGAAGATCCGGGCGCGGTGGGAAAAAGGAAAACGTATGAAAAAAATGTTGTGCTCTCAATCAGCCGTGAAGTTCAAAAAGCCATTAATAAAATGCATGGATATCGCGCGGTTTTAACACGTGACGGCGATTATTATGTTTCTTTCAACAAGAGGCTGCAAAAAGCCAGGGATCTGGGCGCCAGTCTGTTTATCAGCATTCATGCGGATGCGGCAAGAAATCGTAGCGCTAAAGGCAGTTCGGTATATTGCCTCTCCACCGGCGCTGCCAGTAATGAAGCCGCAAAACTGCTGGCGAGAAATGAAAACTTATCCGATATTCTGGGCGGCGTTTCCGATAATGAAAGCAACAATGAATCATCTACGATTATAATGAATATGTTTCAAACAGATACAATTAATTTATCGAAAATTTATGCCGGTATTTTAATTAAACACCTCTCTATGGTTAGTAATTTAAAGAATAAAAGCGTTCAGGAAGCGCCCTTTCGTGTGTTGAAATTGCCGGACATACCGGCGGTATTAATAGAAACGGCATATATATCCAATCCTCAAGAGGAAATCTTATTAAAAAAAAGCGGTTTTCAAAAATCGCTGGCATTAGCTATATCCTCCTCCATAAGCGAATATTTATCAGATACTGCCGCCGTCGCGCAAAGTAAAGATACATTAAAAAAGGATGATGAAACCGACATGGCAGACAGAAAACAAAATGATAATGAGAAAACCGCAACCTATTACAAAGTTAAACGCGGTGACACGCTTTTTTCAGTTGCGGGGCATTTTAATACAAAAGTCGCTGTCCTTTTAAAACTGAATAATCTGAAACTGGAAGATCCGCTTTTTATCGGCCGGAAAATAATGGTACCGGCATGTAAAACAAATAACGAAGTAAATACACAGGTTGCGGCAATAGTTCCCAAGGACAAGTCCCATGGCCGTAAAAAGTCATCAAGATTTTATACCATAAAAAAAGGAGAGACTCTTTCCATTGTGGCGGAAAATAATTCAACGACGGTGCAAGAGTTACTCAAAATAAATAAGATGAAGAGCTCTGACCGATTGTTATATGGACAAAAGATAAAGTTACCTTAAAATACAGGAATTTTTAATGAAATATACAAAGAAAATAATCGGATCATAAACAAATATTTATTATGAGTTCTGAAATTATCTTCTTTAAGCTGCCATATTAAAATATCGTGCCTGAAAAATATTTTGATATTTATATTTCTTGACATATAAAACTTAATTCCTTATTGTTATTACATAAAAAGCAATATATTATTATTTCTCAGATAATTTTCAGATAAGATGTTACTTCTTTTTTTGTAGTTATTTAGCAGCTATCCGTGGATAAAAGTTAGAGAATAAGGTTAGGCTGGAATGCGAAGACGCATAAAGAAGAATCCGATATCGGTGATCCGAATTATAAGGGGATGTTCCGGTTTCACCTTAAATGAATTAATCGTTATATTGTCTATTATATGCATTCTTATTGCAATTGCATTTTTTATCTACGGCAATTATATCAGCAAGGCAAAACTTACGGTCGCCATCAGTACACTCGGTTACGCTCAAAAGTCTCTTGAGTCTTACAATTTAGACAATAATAAATACCCCGACAGCATTGATTTTACAAGCTGTGTCGACGAACAGGGACGTACGGTTTTTCCTTCAAATCTTTGCGACCAGATGAAAGATGACCTTTCTGCAATAAATTATGTCAATAGCGCGCCAACTTACATTCTGACGGCTCGGGCCAATGATAAAAACCAAACACTCCTGACAATGACAGGATATAATATTACAACACAAGGAAACTGACCATGGATTTTCAAAAGCGTAAAAACTATTTTATAGAAAAGCGTTTTCAGCTAAAATATATGCTACTGACTGTGATTCTTCTTCTTGTCTATTCATTTATCTTTGTCATCATCATTTTCTCTCCATATATGTTGACGCTCTATTTCGATTATCCGCTTGCCGAAAAGGCTGAAGCAGCAAGGGCGCTCCTTCTTCTCAATGCCAGGGTTTGGCCGGGAATTGGTGTGGTTATTTTATTATTCGGGGCTGTTAGTATCTTCATCTCCCACAAGGTTGCCGGGCCATTGTTTCGTCTGAAAAAGACTTTATCCCAGGTAACAGAAGGAAACTTGAATGTTGTTGTCAAGTTGAGAAAGTGGGATGATCTTCAAGATCTCGCGGATCATCTTAATATATTAATCGAAGAGTTGAGAACTTTTGTAACTACTTTGAAGAATGATTATGACTTACTTTCCGAATACATACTGGAGTTGGAACATAAAATAGAAACAAAATTGCTTACTGAAGAATCGGGAAGGGAAATCATAAATAAAGTTCAGGCCAGTAGAAAAAATATTGAGGCCGCCCTGGATAAATTCAACATCAAGTAGAACGCGGCGGTAAGGAGAATACTCCGCAGGCATGTTACAATACGTCGAGGAAGCCGACGACGCAGCCAACAAAGTTATACGAAAGATATCAAAGTTGCAGAAAAAAAGGCCCTTTGATTTCTCAAAGGGCCTTCACGTTTTAAATCCGGCAGCACCTACTCTCCCACACAGTCGCCCATGCAGTACCATCGGCGCGAAGGAGCTTAACTTCCGTGTTCGGGATGGGAACGGGTGTGACCTCCTCGCGATAGCCACCGAAATATTCATTATAATTGCATGACAATGCATATCGCTTTGTTGTAAGCAAAGCACTATTAGCTATATATAAGACCAAATAAATAATTATTATGGTCAAGCCTCACGACCGATTAGTATCAGTTAGCTGAACACATTACTGTGCTTACACACCTGACCTATCAACCTCGTCGTCTACAAGGGGTCTTCAGTCCTGATGTCTCCATCAGGAGGGATATCTTATCTTGAGGTGGGCTTCCCACTTAGATGCTTTCAGCGGTTATCCCTTCCGAACTTAGCTACCCAGCGATGCCACTGGCGTGACAACTGGAACACCATCGGTTCGTCCATCCCGGTCCTCTCGTACTAGGGACAGCTCCTCGCAAATATCCTCCGCCCACAACAGATAGGGACCGAACTGTCTCACGACG
>JBEKJX010000241.1:0-4794 GCA_050011015.1 Smithella sp. | reverse complement strand
CTCTTCTATTCGCGTTCTCGGCGGTTCTTTCGTTTTATTTTCTTTGCAGCGAAATTGGCCTCAGGCCGTTCATCCCCACTCTGGTCTTTCTCTCAGTTCCTTTTTTTGCCGTAGGGACGAACCTGATGTTAGATACTCCTGTCCTCGGATTGGCGATTCCATCTGTTCTTTTTTTTGTGGCTGGTGTTAAGCGGGAAAAGTTATGGCCTTTCATTCTCTCCGGCGTACTTTTTTCTTTAGCAGTTCTTACAAAGTACTCGGCGCTCGCATTCTTTGTGCCGTTCTTTGTCTATCCATTTCTTTCGAAGAAGCCCGGACACATTATCCCCTTCGCCATAGGGCTTGCAGTATTTCTGCTCTGGAACATTTATTGTTTCTATGTCTATGGCAAACCCCATTTTATGAATTCACATGTTGTTGGCAATAAGTATACCCTGGATCATGTTATCCATAATCCGTTAGTATTTGTGATGATAATCGGCATGACACTTCCATATGCGGTTTTTATAATACGGCGAGGTTGGCCATTATATTTCTCATTAATGTGCGGTTTGGGTACATGTATCGGTTATTTTTTGGACCATCAAGGGATTGAGTCTCTGGTTAACAGTTTCCTCGTTGGAGGAGGAGTCTTTCTTGGTTTCTATCTCCTGATCTATGTTTCAGGTTATATTGAATTGAAGAAAAAAGGGCGGTATTTTGTCATCATGAATGATCATTTTTTCATATTCATGGCGTTTTGGATAATTATGATCATCATCATGAACATGTTTTTTACGCCGTTCATAGCGCTTAGAAACGTTTTTTTCATGTACCCCGCGTTGATCATTATTATGTTCAAATACACTCCTTTTTCAAAGATTGCGGCAAAAAAAATGTATATCGCGATCGGCTGTATGCTAATGGTACATGTATCGCTCGCCTATGCCGACCTCAGATATGCCCAGTCTTACAAAAATGCCGCCGAGTGTTTAAAAAAGACATACAGTAATAGGACCGTCTGGTACTTTGGGGTTTGGGGATGGCAATACTATGCGGATGCTGCCGGTTTTAATCAGTGGTCGAAGCTTAACGCGCGGACCAGGAAGGGTGATATAGTGATTGTTCCGCAGAATGTCGGTAAATCGAAGATGACTGATGAGCTCAAAGACAAACTCAAAAAGGTTGGGAGTTTAACGTATGAGCTTTCGTGGCTCCCAATACGCTCTCATAGCGCACTTTCGCATGCGGGTTTTTATTGCACCGCTGTCTTGCGCCCGACTTACTCATTATCCTTCAAGCCGCTGGAGATTATTGATATCTACGAAGTAGTGAAGTGAAAGTTTTAAGGTGGTTAGTACCGCCTTTAATTCAACAGGGGATCTTCCGGATATATTTTATGCGGGAATGATGGAGTACGACGGATAAGAACGGTAATCTTTTCTCTCGCCCCAGTTGTTGGGAAAAAGCAGGATTTCAGTTGCTGGAATCAACAGTGACGACAGGCCAAGAATACAAGACAATCCGGAAATTTCCAATAAATAAACAAGCCGCTTTTTCAGGCAAAGACTTTTAGACTCGCTGACAGCAGATAATTATCCACTATTCTCTATTTACCATTCACTATAGTACTTTCTCGTTTCTTCCACATTTTCTCCTCATTTGGTAGTGTCTCATTTTGAATAAATAACTACCCGTTCGGGCGGTTGACTATGAAATATTATAATTATTATTATTTTTATTATTTTAAGGATAATTAAAATGACAAATCATTCAGTTGACCTTTTGATAAACATGTACGAGAGAACTTACCGGAAGGTTCTGGTCCCCGGTTTTTTTCCTGCCGTTGAGAAACAAAACTGCAGATCATTCGCCAACCGGATCGCCATTATAAATAATGTCGACTCAAGAAAAGACGCCGCTTCCCATGCGGAATTGCTTTTGGCATCCGGTGAAATAGACCGCTACTTTTTCGTCGCTGACCACATCGATCAGGCACTGGCCAAAACCGGGCTTGCCAACGAGGATCTCGGATTGGTTGCGAATTGTATAAACTGGGCAATAACGGGAATTCATGTAACCCCGAGTCCATGGTTTGTATTCTGGGACTCCGAAATATGGATGAATGAACCATGTAACTGGATTGACCCATCGATTGAATTCATGAATGCAAATAATAATGTTTTGACCTCATCGCCAAACCACCATCCGGAGTGGGTACAATCAAGCATACGAAAAGGAAATTTCCAACTTGTTGACGATTTTGGTTTGGGTTATCATTTCAGCGACCAGCTCTTCCTGGCAAGGACTGAACAATTTGCCCGTCCCATATATAATGAAAAGTGTATCGCTTCTTTGCGCTATCCCCTGGCACACCTTGGATCGATATTTGAGATGCGTGTTGACGCATACATGAGGAATCACAGGCTTAAGAAAGCAATATTCATACCCGCAGTTTACAATCACCCGGAGGAAACTATCGGGCTTGGATATCCACAGGGCTTAAGAAAAATCGAAAAGCTGAAAATGATTCGCAACGAGTATATATACCGGAAGTTACGGGACCGCCCCATATGCGGTCTTCTTAAAATTATCGGCAAGGAACACCTGATAGCCTGATACAATCGGCATGGATTGCCGATTGTATAAAGATTCATCGTTTATCAGAAAGAAAATATTAATAAACTATTTTTTAAATGATCTTATTAGCCTCTCAGTATAATAAATTTATCGTTGCCGGCATTATGCTATTATGCGGTTTTCTGCTGTTTATAATCTTGTAATTTGTAAGGATTCTGACCGCCGTCCCTTTTTAATAATACACAACACAAAGGCCTGCCGCACCTGCATAGCCTGCCACTGCCGAATGCGATCCATAACCGCTACCACCTCCACCATAATTCCCGCCGGCGGCTCCATTTCCGCCAGCTCCGTATCCACCCCCCGAAGCTCCGCCGCTGCAACTTGATGTGGCTGTTGCTCCTGTTGAACCAGCGGCAACAAAACCGACTGTCTGTAACGTATAAAGCGAGTTTGCCACACCCCCGCTGCCGCCAGAACCAGCGCCCGAACTTGAACCTGTTGCTCCGGTTCCACCATTTACAGATACATATGATCCAAATGATGTGCTTCCCCCATTACCGCCGCTTGCTCCCGCTGCGCCTGCTGTTCCGCCCGAGCCAATTGTTACTGTTACGGTTTGGACACTTGATGGAACAGAAACCGCCGTATACATATAAGCGCCACCGCCGCCGCCAGACCCGCCATAATTAGCATTTCCTCCAGCTCCGCCTCCGCCGGCACCCACGGCAAGAACCCAAACGATACGAGCAACCCCTGTGCCATAATTCGGGTTTGTCCATGTGCCTGATGATGTGAAAATCTGTTGCGATAATCCGCTCGCCGCCGGCGCCGCGCTTGTCCATGCCGAACCGTTTGAGGTTAGAACATGCCCGGAAGTTCCCGGCGCGACATTTGGCACATTGACAGAGTTTGCAATGGCGTAAGCTGTGACAGCTTTTGTGTTATCCGTTCCCGCAGCAACGTCGGAATATAATGCTTTTGTCACCCAGCTATTCAATGTTCCGCTGGAATCGGAAATAGGAATGCTGGACGCGGTTGCCGTTGCCGTAGCTGAAGCCGGATTCTGTACGACCAGACTGCTTGAATTTAGAGAAGCCACGCCGGAGGCCGCGGCTTTCTGGCTGGTGGGGATTGCTCCAATGCTTGTTGTTGTAACCGCCGCTGCCGCGCCTGACGCGTCCGCGCCTACGTCTGTGTAAGCCAAAGCCGTGCCGTTGATTTTATATTTTGTACCGGAAGGGATACTGATATTACCGCTGGAATCGACTGTCGCCGGACTATTCTGCAAAAGGGTTCCGGTTGTATTGTTCCATGTTGGTATCGCGTTTGCCGTTGACGTAGAAGGCCCCGAAACAGTCCCGCCGCCTGCTGAACTGATCGCCGCCCTCACCGCTTTTTCGCTTGGTATATTTGTATCGCTGCCGGGACTTCCAAGCGTCGTGACCAAAGCGCCGGTGATAAAAGATGATGGATTAGTATTGCAGCTTAACAATGTGCCGGATGACGTATAGGAGCATAGGTAACCGTCCGTCATAGTCCCGGCCACAAGATTAAGATTTGCCTGTCTTGCGGCGGCGGCTCCATAAGCATCATAGGTATTTGCCGCAATAGGAACCTGATAATCCGTCCCTGCAACGGCGATAGTCGGAACTCCCGTTGAGGCGGTGTTTTTCAGTATGCCGGTCGCTAAACCAGCCATCGACGTGCCGTTTATTTTTGCAACTGTAGGGCTTGGATATGTTCCTGATAAATCGCCGGACGCTGTCCCGTTGGGAGGCAAAGCCGTGGGGACTGCCCCCCCGTCAGTGATCGAAGTGCCCGATGTGTTACCCATTACGGCTAAATGACCGACTGTCGCGCCAGACCCCGGACCTGTGACGGGATTAGTTAAGGCTGTCTGGTAATATGACGGTGAAATATTACAGACGAATCCCGTTCCCGTAATATACGTGCAGAGGTCGGTTGTCGTCAAAACGCCAACGCCGTAGGATGATATTCCTCCGAGGGTTGGCTTATTCTGTATGTAGGCTCCCCCGCTCGTGGCGTTCCAGTCCATATAAGCGCCGCTTAAGGCAGATGCTGTGGGATATTGGGTATTGCAGTCAATCGTGTTGGTTGCTGTATCTTTTGTGCAGTAATAACCGTTTGTAAGAGTCCCGGCAACAAGAGGATTCGTCAAAGCCGTCTGGTAAGACGTATCTGATAAATTAGTGCATGCTTTCGGTAAACCGT
>JBEKJX010000240.1:0-4817 GCA_050011015.1 Smithella sp. | reverse complement strand
CTTCTGGTAAAAATGAAAAAACCCGGTTTGGATCCGGCAGCCATTCGGGAATTGGCCATTGAAGTTCACAAGAAATTTACCATACCTCTTTCCTGCATTTTTTTCGGTATGCTTGCCCTGCCGCTGGGCATAAGAAGTCATCGCTCTGTAAAATCGAGAGGATTTGCCGTAGGCCTTATCGTTGTTTCTTTATATTACTTATTGCGTATCGGCGGTGAGGCGTTTGCGGAAACAGGGTATATTTCTCCGGCATTCGGTGTTTGGGCGCCAAGTTCTATATTTGCTTTAATGGGAATCTGTCTTCTCTATATGGCCAATAAAGAAATTTCTTTTTTTCAAAAGGCAAATGATTTTTTAACGCGCGGAAATAAAATCAATTGAGGTTTACAAATTGAAACTTCTCGATAAATATATTCTGAAAGAATTTTTAAAAATTCTAGTCATCACGGTTTTATCTTTTATCGCGCTTTTTTTAATCGTCGATTTTTTTGAAAAAATCAGGATGTTTCTGAGTAATAATGCCTCCGCCGGTCAAATGGCATCCTATTTCGTTTATTCTATACCTATGATCATATCCTATATTTTTCCGCCCGCCGTACTTCTGGCAACATTAATGACATTCAGCTCATTATCAAAATTTAACGAAATCACGGCAATGAAAGCCAATGGAATCAATATTTACCGGATTGCTCTGCCCATTATCATTTTTGCCGCGATAGCAGCTGTTTTCTTATTTTATTTCAGCGAATTAATCTCACCGGCATCGGTTCAAAAAACAGAATATATTGTTAAAGTCGAGGTACAAAAACAAAAGACGCTGGGATTCTTTAAACAAAATGAAATCTGGTATCATGGAGAAAACGCAGTTTATAATTTTAAAATGTTTGATGTAGATAAAAATACCATCCGGGGTGTGACAATTAATTATTTAAACCCCGATTTTACTCTAATGAGCCGCATTGACGCTCAAAGTGCTGAATGGAAAAACGATAAATGGGTTTTTTATAATTTGCTTACCACGCGTTTTGACAATAACAATAATCCCATCCTGGAATGGTCCAAGGAAAAAATAATAAATGTTCCGGAAAAGCCTAATGACTTTAAAGTAATGCAAAAAGATGTGGAAAAAATGGGTTACTTTGAACTTAGTAAATATGTTAAAAAAATACGTCTGGAAGGATATGACGTAACTAAATATCTGGTAGAATTACAGGGGAAAATTGCTTTTCCAATGGTAATCCTGATTATGGTTTTTATCGCTGTGCCTTTTTCTTTGCGCTCGGAGCGAAGCGGCGGAGTAATGCAAAGCATAGGATTAGGTATTTTTATAGGATTTTCTTACTGGATAGTTCATGCTTTCAGCATGTCTTTGGGCAAATCGGAAATACTACCGGTATTTCTTGCCGCCTGGGGGGCAAATATATTGTTTGGCGCGGTTGCCGCAGTTCTTTTCTATAGAGTTCACACTTAAATTTTACAACATATACCAAATTCAAAGGAATTTTCGCCAGCATGACGAAAATTCCTTTTTGGTATTAGTATCTGTAATAGTCCGGTTTAAAGGGACCTTGCACGGATATTCCCAGGTAATCGGCCTGTTTTTTGGTAAGTTTGGTCAATCTTGCATCCAGTCTTTCCAGATGCAGACGCGCGACTTCTTCATCAAGCACTTTCGGAAGAGTAAACACTCCCACCTTATGTTTTTTAGTGCCTAATTCAATTTGCGCCAGACACTGATTAGTAAAACTGTTGCTCATGACAAAGCTGGGATGACCGGTAGCGCAACCCAAATTAACCAGGCGGCCTTCGGCCAAGACTATTATGGAACGCCCTGATTTGAGCTTCCATTTATCAACCTGCGGTTTGATATTCTCTTTTTTACAAACTTTACTTGTTTCCAGATAATGCATGTCTATTTCGCTGTCAAAATGACCTATGTTACAGACGATGGCTTCATTTTTCATTTTTTCCATGTGATTGCCGGTAATGACATCGCAACAGCCGGTCGCCGTCACAAAAATATCGCCCGTAGACACCACGTCTTCCAGAGTTTTTACTTCATATCCTTCCATCGCCGCCTGCAGGGCGCAGATGGGATCAATTTCACTGATAATCACACGTGCGCCAAAACCTCTCATGGACTGGGCGCAGCCTTTGCCGACATCGCCATAACCGCAAACGACCGCAATTTTCCCTGAAATCATGATATCGGTAGCTCTCTTGATTCCATCGGCAAGCGATTCGCGACAGCCATACAGATTGTCGAATTTTGATTTGGTAACTGAATCGTTAACATTTATTGCCGGAAATAAAAGCTCTCCGGCTGACTGCATCTGGTAAAGACGGTGCACGCCTGTGGTTGTCTCTTCGGAAACTCCGCGAATTTTAGCGGCGATTTTTTGCCATCTTTCTGCATCACGTTTTACCGATTTTTCCAGACGCGAAACAATAATTTTAAATTCTTTGTTGTCAATTTTTTCTTTAAGCAGTTTGGGGTTTCTTTCAAACTTTACTCCCTGGTGAATCAACAATGTCGCGTCGCCGCCGTCGTCAACGATTAAATCGGGACCGGAGCCATCCGGCCAGATAAGAGCCTGTTCAGTGCACCACCAGTATTCTTCCAGCGATTCGCCTTTCCACGCGAAAACCGCCGCTGAACCGCTTTTTGCTATCGCCGCCGCCGCATGATCCTGAGTGGAAAATATATTGCAGGATGCCCAGCGAATATCAGCTCCCAATACTTTGAGAGTTTCAATAAGCATCGCCGTCTGAATTGTCATATGCAGACTGCCCATGATCTTTAATCCCTTTAAAGGCTTCTTCTGTCCGTATTTCTTACGCACAGCCATAAGACCGGGCATTTCGTTTTCCGCCAGTTGTATTTCTTTTCGTCCCCAAGAAGCCTGTGAAATATCCGCCACTTTATATTTTAAAGACGGATTAATTTCCAAGAAAGCCATTTTTCCTCCAGATCAATTTACCGGTTAATTAAAGCCAATATAATTAAAAAACTAATTTGATTATATTGGCACAATAAATATTTATTTTTTTATTGCCAACACCGCTTTAATCTCTTTAGCCTTATCTGTTTTTTCCCAGGGATAACTCATATCCAAAAAGAATGTCTTGGGTAATTTTCTGAATTGTTTACCATTCAGCAAATCAAATTTTTTAATCATACCCGCGGGAGTCAAATCAAATATTTTATTTACAACTGAAGCAATTTTATCATCAGAAACTTTTCCAGTACCGTATGTATTAACATAAATAGAAATCGGCTTTGCAATGCCGATTGCATAAGCGCATTGCACTGAACACTTTTTCGCCAATCCCGCCGCAACAATATTTTTGGCCACATGTCGGGCTCCGAAAGCTGCAGAGCAGTCAACTTTTTCAGGTGTCTTGTTTACTACAGCTCCTCCACCCAATTGCGAACCCGGATACCCCCCATAGAGTTGCACAACCAGTTTTCTCCCCGTGACGCCTGAATCGGCGGCCGAACAGGAATTAATCGCCTGCCATTCACCGGTTGGATTAAAAAGGAATTTTGTCCTGTTGTCAATCCAGCCTTTAAGACAATTCATTGCTATTTTCCGCGCTTTTTTTTCAACCGCAGAACGACTTTTGGCCGAAGATAGTCTGTAATCTATGGCATTCGACATCAAAACCGTTGACACTCTTTGGGGACGCAAATCAGCATCATAATCAACAGTTACCTGTCCTTTTCCGTCCGGAGCAAATATAGGATCACCGCAGGTTTCGAACGCCCGCATCATTCTGTTTACCAGAACGTACGGCAGCGGCAGCAATTCGGGTGTCTCATCACAGGCGAATCCGTAAATTATCCCCTGATCCCCTGCTCCCAATTCTTTGTGTTTCCCCAGGTCAGCCCTGCTTCCGATATTAATATCAGGAGATTGCGGAATGATGGCGTTGAGTATGCCCATTGAATTCCCGTTGAGACCAAGCGCATAATCGTTGTAACCAATATCAAGAACTGTCTTTCGCACAATTTTTTCAACATCCACATAGACCCGGGTGGCGATTTCTCCGCCGATAACGCAAAGACCCTTACCCAGAAATATTTCAATGCCGCAGTGCGGTATTGAATTTATATCCATGCCGATTTTATTTTCTTCGTCTAGTATTTCCGCAATAACGTTCGCGGCGATTGAATCGGAAACTATATCAGGATGTCCTATCTTTACACTCTCAGAAGTAATTTGCATACGTTAATCTCCTTGTCCTCGTTTTATGTAAAAACAATTTAAATTTAATTTGTGTGACTAACACATCTGTTTAAATGAGTCTAATCTTTTTATGCTGGCTGTACTATTGATTTTAATAATGATAATAACGGATAATTTCACCCGCTATTCTGAAAAATATCAAGTTCTTTTAAAATATTGTTGTGCTATCAGCTATTTTTTTAATTTTTTTATTTTATTCTTACTATCAACGAAAACACATTTAGGCGTCCATTTGGCAGCTTCATCATCTTCCGCAAGAACATAACAGGCAATGATGATTAAATCTCCTTTAGCCACTTTACGGGCAGCCGCCCCATTGAGACAAATTGTTCCGGAATTACGTTTGCCTTTGATGGCGTAAGTCGTAAACCTTTCGCCGTTGTCGACATCGTATATCGCTACTTGTTCATAAGGAACTATTTGAGCTTCCTCCATAAGCTTTTCATCAATAGAAATGCTTCCTTCATAATGCAAATCGGCATCCGTTACCGTGGCGCGATGAATTTTTGATTTTAACATAAATCTCTGCATAGTAATTAATTTCTCCTTGCTAAATATTATCTATCC
>JBEKJX010000239.1:0-4824 GCA_050011015.1 Smithella sp. | reverse complement strand
TTTCACTCAAGGGAGCACTGCTACGTCTTGCCATTAATCATAACGACGGCGAGAAAATAATTCTGTCCGGAAATCTAACCTTCAACAGCAAAAAGCTATCCTCTTTCCTGCGCGATTGCAATGAAGCTGTTTTTATGGGCGCTACGGCAGGTAACGCCATCATGGAAGCAATCAAGGGGAAAACCCGTCAGGACGATTTAGCTGCCGCAGTCGTTTATGACGCCACGGCCAGCGAAATGACAGATGCCGCCATGGACTGGATTATGGATTATTTTAATCAGCTTATTCGCCGCGAAGGAAAAATGCTTTTATCAAAGCGTTTTTCGGCTGGCTATGCCGATTTTAATCTAAAAAACCAGAAAACAATTTATGAAATGCTTCAAATGGATAAATTGGGTGTAAAGATCACTTCCAACTTCATTCTCATCCCGGAAAAGTCGGTTACCGCCATCAGCGGCATTTGCGGATAACACAAAAATAATCACCCCTCCACAAAAAGGAGAGGAACGACATGAAGCGTAAGGTCATCAAAATCGACGAAAAAAAATGTACCGGTTGCGGTTTGTGCGTGCCGGAATGTCATGAAGAGGCCATAAAAATAATTAATGGCAAAGCCAAACTTATCAAAGATGCTTTTTGCGACGGCCTTGGAGCATGTTTGGGAGAATGTCCCGAAGGAGCGCTTTCCATCGAAGAACGCGAAGCCGAGTCTTTTGATGAAAAATTGGCTCAGGAAACCATCGCTTGCCGGAAGAAAAAAGACGTCTTTTCTCGCAAAGGCCAATCAGCGCCACAAAATCTTCATGTTATGAGTCCAGCGGGTTGTTGCCCAGGCTCGGCTCACGCCATATTTGAGGGAAAACCGCAGGCCTCCGCAAGTGAGCTTCCTGCGTGCACACAGCCATCAGAACTCTCACACTGGCCGGTTCAAATGCACCTCATAAATCCCGCAGCTGATTTTTTACACGGAAAGGACTTGTTGCTGGCCGCCGATTGCGTGGCCTTTGCGCTTGGCGATTTTCATGCAAGATTCCTGAAGGGCAGAACCCTGGCAATTGCCTGTCCGAAACTGGATGAAGGACAGAAAGAATATATAGAAAAAGTCCGCCGGATGGCGGATGAGGCCAAAATAAATACACTGACTGTGATCATCATGCAGGTCCCCTGTTGCCGCGGCCTTATACAGATTGCCCGGGCAGGCCTTAATAAGGCGACAAGAAAAGTCCCGCTCAAAGCCGTGATCGTCAGCATTAAGGGAGACGTGCTTTCGGAAGAATGGATATAGAAATATCTATCTTAAATAATCATATAAACCTTATTGTTTTTTTTCCACAAAAAACAATACTTTTTAATTGAAATAAAAAAATCACACTTCTTGCGTTAAAAATGATATAAGAACAATAGTGAATGAAAAACTGCTTGTCGGTATTATCGAAAATTCAACGATTTGGTCTCTATTCTCATTTCTCTTTACCGTTATAAAAAGCACAAAAGGATAAATATATGGGGGGAAATACAGCATCGAAAATCAGCAATCATCACTCTCTCAGGGTATTAATGATTGATGATTCGGAAAATGATGTATTGCTTATAATCCGAGAACTTAAAAAAGGCGGATACAATCCGGTATATGAACGGTTAGAGACCGCTGCCGCAATGGAAAAAGCCTTAAAGAATGAAATATGGGACATTATTCTTTGCGATTATAAGATGCCTAACTTTAACGCTTTCTCAGCCATTGCCATATTAAAAAAAGCAAATATCAATATCCCTCTTATCATTATATCCGGAGCTATCGGTGAAGAAACGGCTATAGAGTGTATGCGTTTGGGCGCCCAGGATTACATCATGAAGGCTAACTTTTCCCGTCTTTGCCCGGCTATAGCCAGAGAATTAGAAGAGACAGAAGTCAGAAACAAGAAAAAGCGGGCGGAAGAAGCGTTGCGTCAGAGTGAGGAAAAACATCGAGCCATTCTGGAAAATATCGAAGAAGGTTATTACGAAATAGACCCTAAAGGTAATTTTATTTTTTTCAATGACTCAATGTGTCGAATCCTTGGATATTCCCAAGAAGAAATGATGGGCATGAACAGCCGTCATGTTACAGACAAAGAAAATGTAAGAAAACTTTTTAAAACAATTAAGGAAGTCTATAAAACAGGAGAGTCCGCCAAAGTATTCGATTGGCAGGTTATAAGAAAAGATGGATCTAAAAAATATATTGAAGCATCCGTGTCTTTACTGAAAGACCTGTCGGAAAATCCAAAAGGTTTTAGAGGTATTGTACGTGATATCACCGAACGTAAACGGACGGGAAGAACTTTGAAAGAGAATGAGAACCGTTTGCGCGGTATTACCCAAAACTTACCGGGAATTATTTTTCAGTTCTATGCAAAAGGCAACAGCGAATATGGAATGAGTTACGTCAGTGAGCGCCTGACTGAATTTTTGGGAATAAAGGTAAAAGAAGAAGATCCGTTCCCCTTATTCCTTTCTCATGTCCACGAGGAAGACAGGAACAGATTTCTGACCTCAATTAAAACAGCAATGGAAACAGGAAATTCCTGGAATTTTGAAGGCCGGGTCACCATACAATCGGGCGAAATAATCTGGTTCCAAGGGCTGGCCACACCGACTCGTCAAAAAGATAAAGTAATCTTTGACGGAATTTTGCTGGACATTACCGAGCGCAAACAGGCCGAAGAAAAATTTCATAAAATATTCATGACATCGCCGGACTGTATAGCAATTACACGCATGAAGGACGGATTCATCCTTGATGTGAACATGGGCTTTGAGGAGATTACAGGATGGAAGAGAAGCAATGCCATAGGACGAACCTCTTATGAAATAAATTTCTGGAGTGATGCAACCGATAGAAATTTTATGATCAACGAATTGAGGTCCGGCAGAGATATCCTGCATCGTGAATTTGAATTCCGGCGAAGTGACGGTTCTGTACGTGCCGGTATTTATTCTGCCCGATCCATAAACATCGATGGCGAAACATGTCTTATTTTTATCTTGCAGGATGTCACCGAGCACAAGCAAATGAATGCAGAACTTCAACACACCCTTGACAGCCTCAGAAAAGCCTTTGGCACGACCATTCAGGTTATGATATCCGCTATAGAAATGAGAGACCCCTATACGGCCGGTCACCAGAAAAGATGTGCGGACATTGCCAGAGCCATTGCCACGGAGATGGGATTCGCTCAGGAAAAAATTGATGGAATCCGCATGGTCGGTACCATTCATGACATCGGGAAATTATCCATACCTGCGGAGATATTGACCAAGCCTACAAAACTGACAAGAATAGAATTTTCCTTGATTAAAGAACACTCAGTGAGTGGATATGAAATGTTAAAAGATATAGAATCCCCCTGGCCGCTGGCAGAAATAATCTACCAGCATCACGAACGAATGAATGGCACTGGTTATCCGAGAAAACTGAAAGGGAATGAGATTCTTATTGAAGCCCGCATCATGGCCGTGGCAGACGTGGTGGAGGCCATGTCTTCTCATCGTCCTTATCGTGCGGCGTTGGGTATTGAAGCAGCTCTTGAAGAGATCGAAAAAAACAAGGGAACTCTTTACGACAATACCGTTGTCGATGCCTGCCTGAGATTATTTAGGGGAAAAGGCTACAAACTTCCCTGAGCTGAAAATCTCATCAAATCAAAATACTTACACGAACAGGATGAATTTGTTTTTTGTCTGTTTGTTCTAAAAAAAATCACACTTCTTGCTTCAAAGGTGATATAAGGATGCGGTAAAATAACTATTTAGATTTCAGGGAGAATATTGTGGTTGAAGCCGGAAAAATAAAACGCTTATTGACGAAAAAAATTGTTGTTCTGGACGGTGCCTTCGGCACTGAACTGCAAAAAAAAGGGTTGCCCGGCGGCGTCTGTCCCGAACAGTGGTGTCTCGATAATCCGCAAATTGTCAGGGAATTGTACTTATCCTATCAAAAAGCGGGAGCGCAGATAGTCTATACCTGCACCTTCGGCGCTAATCGCTTCAAACTGAAACAATACGGAGTCAAGAAAAATTCTTATCAAATTAACTATGAACTGGCGCGTCTGGCCAAGCTCGCGGTTGGCAAAAAAATTCTGGTTGCCGGAGATATAGGCCCGACCGGCTTATTTATCGAACCATTCGGCACACTGGCCTTTGAAGAAGCTGTGGATGCATTTCAAGAACAGGTGCACGGCCTGATTGACGGCGGATGCGATCTTATAGTCATCGAAACCATGATTGACATTCAGGAAGCCCGCGCGGCACTGCTGGCAGTCAAAGAAATTAGGGATATTTTTACCATTGTTTCCATGACATATGAAAAAGACGGTCATACTCTTAACGGCACCGATCCTGTAACCGCTCTTATCACACTGCAAAGTCTTGGCGCAAATGCTGTGGGCTGTAATTGTTCAACCGGTCCTGAAAAAATGGTGGATTTCATCGCGGCTATGAAACCATATGCTACCGTGCCGCTGGTGGCCAAACCAAACGCCGGAGTTCCGCGCCTCGAAAGCGGGAAAACCATATTTGAAATGGACGCAAAAACGTTCGCGTCCTTCGGACGCAGTCTTGCAAAAGCGGGAGCTAACATGCTGGGCGGATGCTGCGGAACAACACCCGCGCATATCCGGGAACTTGCCCGGACAATCGCGGTTATCAAACCCAAAATTCCCATAAGAAAATCAATCAGTGCTTTGAGTTCGGCGCGCGGATTTCTCCATTTCACTGAAAATCAACCTCTTTTAATAGTCGGCGAAAGAATCAACCCTACGGGTAAAAAATCCCTGCAACAGGAAC
>JBEKJX010000238.1:0-4831 GCA_050011015.1 Smithella sp. | reverse complement strand
TATCACTAACGGGATTTTGTCCACTTCCCCTTTGCAAACAGTGAGTGCCGGGACGTATCCCGCTGCCGTCACAGTTGATAACCCCTTGAATGGAAAATTTGCCTATGTGGCAAATATGGGTGGCAGTAATATCTTGGCCTATATAATCAATCCTGACGGGACTTTGACCCCTCAGTAATCATCAGGGACAGCGGCCTAAAATAAAATGCAGAAAGCTTTTTAAATAGCCGCTGTTGCAGTAGCTCAATAATTTGGTAACTTTTTGAAGCTTATCAAAAACGGACATATTATGATTGATTACATGAAAAGGCATGAACGCTATGTAAAAGATGTGCTCGAAAAAAAACTGGACGCGGAAAAATTAAAAGAGCTTCTCACTTATCATGATAAACAGATTCAATGGATGCAGCACGAAAGATTGGTACATCTTATTGTCATGCTCTTTGTCTGTCTTTTTACGTTGCTTTCCTTCGGATTCACTGTTATCAGAACATCCACACCGTCTATTATTCTTTCAGTACTTCTTTTAATTTTATCGGTCGCGTATATTATTCATTATTACCAACTCGAAAACGGCGTGCAAAAATGGTATTTGATTTCCAATCAAATCAAAGAGGGCAAAAGAAATGATTCAGAATAAAATAGTGGCTCACTATCAGAATGGAACACTATTTAAAGGCATAAGTAATGATTTTATCCCCAATAAGGATTTTTTTCGCATGGCGTTGAGAGATGCTAAGCCGGGAAGCCAGCCTGTGAAATTGAAAATTACCGGATTGAAAGCTTTGTTTTTTGTAAAAAAATATGACGGTAATCCTTCTTATAACGAAAAGAAGGATTTTAATCCTCCCGGATTTTTAACAGGACGCAAGATAAAAGTACTGTTCAAAGACGGAGAATTAATGGTCGGCACAACAAATGGATATCAACCAACCCGTCAGGGATTCTTTCTCATTCCTGCTGATGGAAACTCCAACAATAATCTTTGTTTTGTGATTACATCAGCGACCCGGGAAGTTTCGCTTATTTAAGCTTTGGTTCGTTCCTGTCCCGTTTAAGCCTGAAATTTATTCTCTGAACATTAATTCTTAAAAATATTCGTGACGCGTTCAATATCCGACCTTGCTTCCATAACGATTCTTTCAATAAGATCTTTACACGTGGGAATATCTTTTACCAGCCCGACTGACTGTCCCATCATCATCGGAGCGCCGTCAACATTGCCGAATTCCCATGCCTCTTTTACTCTCTGTCCTGATATCAGAGGAATAAGTTGTTCCAGGCCACCGCCTTTTGCTTCCACCGCCAGAACTTCTTCAACAATTTTATTTTTTATTGCTCTACCCTGCAAACCGATAGATTTACAGATAAGAGCTGTCTCGTATTCCTGCCGCCGGATAAGTTCCTGTTTAATGTTATCGTGAACCTCGCATTCCTGCGTGGCTACAAAGCGGGTCGCCATCATAACGCCCTGGGCGCCAAGAGCGAGCGCTGCCGCAAATGTGCGTCCATCGGATATCCCTCCCACTGTGACTACCGGAATCTTCACGGTTTCAACGATCCGCGGAGTGAGCACCATTGTAGTAACGTCATCATTGAGCGGATGACCGCCCTCTTCTATCCCTGCGGCATAAATGCCGTCGTAACCGGATTTCTCGGCATGCACGGCGTGACGCACCGATCCCACCTTGTGAAATAGTTTAACTCCCGCCTTTTTTAGAACATCTACGTATTCTCTCCCCACCGCTTTGTCCAACGGCGTGCCGGATATTTCCAGACCGTCAACCTTTTCCTCGGCGCAAACACGCAGGAACATTTTATGATGCTCGGCTGTGATATGCACCGACGGCAGAATCGTTACATTCACCATAAAAGGTTTGTCCGTCAATTTTCTTGTCAGTCTGATGGCGTCACGAAATTCTTCCTCTGAGGAATAATTTCCTGCGGTCAGGTTTCCCATGCCGCCGGCGTTGGATATAGCCGCGCAAAGCTCTGGCTTGCAAAGCCACATCATCGCGCCGCATATAATGGGATATTTAATTCCGAACATTTCCGTAATAGCTGTTTTCATTTTTTTCCACCTATATAACTTATTTTGCAAACATTGAATTTTTCAATTCTTTTTAATCAGATATTAACAAAGAATCAATTTTGGCTGACGGCGGCATATAGTCCGCGTCCAGTACTTTAATAATGTCATTATACAACCTCTTTTTTAATTCGCCGAAAATTCCCCGTTTTTTCTGGAAAGTTTTGGCAAAGGTTATTGCCGAGGCCATAAGGTCCTCCTGATTGGCGCAAGCCTTCACAATAATGTTATGCTTTTCCAACTCCGGTGCTGTGAAACGATTTCCGGTAAACTGCATTTGTGAAAATATGTGCAGAGGAATTGCTTTTTTAACAAAAGCGTTCATGCCCCACCTGAAAGGAATGCCTATGTTAACTTCAGGAAAGCAGAAGAAACCTTTGTCCGACCGCATGAATCGAAAATCGCAGGCACAGGATAATATAGAACCATTGCCGAAAGCATGGCCGTTGATTGCCGCGATTACCGGCACTGGATAAAGAATCAGTTTTTTAAAGACAATATCCATTTCGTTGATGAAATCATTGACCGGCTGATGTTCATTTTTCTGCAATTGTCCCGTGATCCATACAACGTCTATGCCCTGAGAAAAATTCTTCTCGTCATTCGAAGTAATGATCAGAGCAGTTATTGATTTATCAGCGATTATTTCATCGAGCATGGCGTTTAAAGTCTTTGCAAACACAAGATTTTGCCTGTTTTCACCATTGGTCAGGGTAATAATCGCTACGGTTTCATCTTTGATCCAATTCATGATAGACATATTTTTTATTTCCTTTCTCTTTTTCAACATATATTTTTCGGCTCGAGTGGCCGTAATGTCCAACGATTTCAATTATCTGACAACTGTTTTCACCTATAAAAAAAGCTCAAATTGGCTGAAGGAGTATAAGAAGTCCCCTCTTTTATGTCAAGGATATAATAATCATCGAGTGGCCTTGAAATTTACTTCATAAAGTATTAGTTTACATTTAATGTTTGTTTCCGGATAGTTAATTTGTAATTAATGTAGTATGAAAATTCAAGATCACGAATGTAATGGAAGATTTAAATAAGTTAAAGATCGAAGGAGATATAAATAATGGCTTTAAAAACGGCTGAACAATATGAAGAAAGTCTGCGAAAAATGAATTTAAAAGTCTATTTACTGGGCGAATTGGTGAAAAATCCGGTAGATAATCCGATAATCAGACCATCCATGAATTCCGTAAAAATGACTTATGCACTGGCTCAGGATCCTCAACATGAAGATCTTATGACCGCAAAATCCCATTTGACAGGAGAAAAGATAAACCGCTTCTGCCACCTGCATCAAAGCACCGAAGACCTGGTCAAAAAAGTAAAAATGCAACGTTTGCTGGGACAAAAAACCGGTTCCTGTTTTCAAAGATGTGTCGGAATGGATGCCATCAATGCCGTAGACAGCGTAACTTTTGAAATGGATAAAAAACTCGGCACTGAATATCATGCACGATTTATCAAGTTTCTCAAAATGATCCAGGACGAAGACCTTGTTGTTGACGGCGCGATGACTGATCCCAAAGGAGATCGAGGACTTTCTCCCGGTAAGCAGGAAGATCCGGACGTCTATACGCATGTTGTGGAAAAAAGAAAAGACGGCATTATCGTGCGCGGCGCCAAAGCGCATCAGACGGGCGCAATCAATTCGCACTGGATTTTAGTCATGCCGACAATTGCCATGTCCAAAGAAGACGCCGATTACGCGGTTTCTTTTGTCGCGCCTGCCGACGCGGAGGGTATTTCCTATATCTACGGAAGACAGTCCTGCGACACGCGGAAACTGGAAGGCTGTGAAATAGATGTCGGCAACAGGCAGTTCGGCGGCCATGAGGCATTGATGGTTTTTGACAATTTATTCGTTCCCTGGGAAAACGTGTTTATGTGCGGCGAATATGAATTCAGCGGCCTTCTGGTAGAACGCTTTGCCGGTTATCACCGTCAGAGCTATGGCGGCTGCAAGGTCGGCGTCGGCGACGTGCTTATCGGCGCGGCGGCTCTGGCCGCTGATTATAACGGAGCGTCCAAAGCATCTCACGTCAAAGATAAACTGATTGAGATGATCCATTTGAACGAAACTCTTTATTCCTGCGGAATTGCCTGCTCGGCACAGGGTCACAAGACAGCTTCCGGCACCTACCTGATTGATTTGCTGCTGGCCAATGTCTGCAAGCAAAACGTAACCAGATTTCCTTACGAGATCGCAAGGCTCGCGGAAGATATTGCCGGAGGAGCAATGGTTACCATGGCCTCGGAAAAGGATTTGCGTCACCCGGAAATCGGCAAGATAGTCGAAAAATATTTTAAAGGAATCGCCTCAGTGCCCACTGAGAACCGCTGCCGCATTTTAAGGCTGGTGGAAAATATTACTCTGGGTACAGCGGCGGTCGGTTATCGCACGGAATCCATGCACGGCGCCGGTTCACCGCAGGCGCAACGAATTATGATTTCCCGTCAGGGTAATCTGGAACAAAAGAAGAAACTGGCTAAAGATATTGCCGGCATTAAAGATTAAATGAATGCAAATCTGTATCGGTATAAAATATTGCGGCGGCTGTAACCCTGTAATCGACAGAGCAAAATTGGTTCAGGAAATTAAAAAACGACTTGATCCTGAATTCATTATAACAACAGATCAATCTTCCGGCGAATGGGACATCGGCATTTTGGTCTGCGGCTGCAAAACTGCCTGCGCTTATAAACCGGAATTTACAAATGCTGCCCGCA
>JBEKJX010000237.1:0-4859 GCA_050011015.1 Smithella sp. | reverse complement strand
ATTTTTTCTGTAGATTTATTTTCTTTTAAAGCAGCCGCAACATCTTCGCCGGGCATATCCGGCATGAACAGATCAAGCAGGATAATATCCGGCTTTTCATTTTGGGCCATTTTAATTCCGTCGGCGCCATTTGTCGCAATAATCACATCGAACATCCCGGATTGCATGAGATTTTTTTTGACAAAATAACAAAAATCAGCTTCATCATCAATAGTCAGTACTTTTATATTTTGGGACATCTCACTTCTCCTTTGTTCTTGTTAATTTACTTTTTGGCTGAAGTTTAATAAAAAAAGTTGTTCCCTGGTTTTCCCGGCTTTCTACATCTATCGTGCTACTTAATCGATCCATTATCATATGGGCAATGCTAAGGCCAAGACCCGTTCCCTCATTTTTGGACTTAGTCGTAAAAAATGGCTCAAATATTTTGGGCAGAGTTTCCTCGGGAATTCCTTTTCCTGTATCTGATATTTCCACAACAATCATTTCATCACCAATGCCAAAGTAATCAGCCCGGCGATAACCGGTTTTATAGCCGACCTCAGTAACCAATTGTTTATAAGCGCGAATCGTTAATATTTTTTCTTTACAGTCTTTCATGGCATAAAGCGCATTATTGATAAGATTCAAAAACACCTCTTCCAGCATATTATAATCACCCGCCACTTCCAGCAATTCGTTATCATATTCACGATGAATGCTCACTCTGTTTTTTTGAATCGTTTGTTCTGCAAGCGTCAACACGTTATCAAGTAATGGACATAGGGGGATTTGCGTTATTTCGCCTATCGATTGTCTTGCAAATGATAAAATATTTTTAATAATATTTTCGGCCCTGTTAATCGCATTAAATATTTTTTCTATTGATTCACCGATGTTTGGATTATCACTAGGCAAATTGTTTTCCAGATAATCCATTCCCATATTAATAATTTCCAATGGATTCCTCATTTCATGCGCGATACCGGATGCCAACCGCCCGAGGGCGGCCATTTTATCCTTTTGTATTAACTGGTCCCTGGTTTTTCGTAACATTTCAACAGTATCTTTTAAATTTTTCTCCCTTTCAATCCGGTCAGTTATATCTTTTGAAATAATGCAAACCGCAAAAACATCATGACTTGAGGGATCTCTTATCGGACTCAGTGTATTGGCAAACCATATACCATGATTTTTATCATAGGATTCATATTGCACCATGGCATTATTTTCATATACCGACTTAATATGGCTCAACGATTTTTCAGCTTCGATCTCATCTTCGTTATAAATATGAGAAATGGTTAAATCTAAAAGTTTTTTTTCATCCTGGTATCCATAAAATTTGACAAGTTTTTGATTGGCAAATAAAAACTTACCATCATGATCAACAATACACATCAAAACATCCGTAGCTTGAACTATTTGCTCATATCTTTCCCGAACTTCATTGATCCGTTCGTCTTTGTCTTTTAACCGGGTCGTTATCAGATATCCGTAAAACAACGCGATAACGTCAATAAACGGAATCTGGATTAAATAGCTGCTGGCCATCGAGCCTGTTAAAAGTCCCCTTTTATATAACAGCCAGCAGTAGATGACAGAAAAGAAGAGGGTGTTTATCACCAGATAGCCAAAACTGGAACTCATTGTAGTTAATGATATAATGAAAAAAAACATCAGATATAAATCCGACCCGACATATCCGGAAAAATAAATTCCGGCCGGCAACAGTATGCTGTCAGATAAAACAAACCCGTAGAAAATCTTATCGTCATAGAAATATTTTTCCGGAATGTAGGCAACAATCAGATTGGTCATCAGATAAAACGCAATGAAAATATATGCATAAGTTTCCAATTCTCTGCCGGCGGATGGAGAAAAAATAATAAAATAAGCGGTCGTAATAATGACCATCAAACGAACAAGAAAAATAGTTTTTTTTCGGGGAAGTGGAGTTGTCATAATGCTCCTTAGGTAAAGCATCGTTTTCTGACAATTATTTTCCGACAGGATTGTTATAAGATAATATAATTGGTTTTTTGTGTCAATGGAAAAAAGAAAAATATCTTAAAAGAAGATTTCAGGAGACTAATTGGAGACTAGATAATAAGCTTTTTTAAATAAAAAAGGCGGCTAATCACCAGCCGCCCAAAATTAAGCTATATTTTTATTGTGTTATTTACGGCCTTCCGCTTCAAATCTATTGACCAAAAAAACACTTCTTTTTTGATTTGCTTCATCTTCGGAAATGTTTTCTTTAATCAATTTTCCTGTATCGGAATTATATTCCATATATGTAATTCCTAATAAATGCTTATATGCTGTTTTATATTCTTCATTTTGTCTTTCACATGCAAAAGCTACACGAAACCCAACAATATTATTATTTCTTCTATAATAAGGTTGAATGGCAACCGAATCAAGACTATCTAAAGTAGTTATAGGATTAATAATATTTGCGATTGCAAATGTATCTACATCACTCATGGCAATTACATAAGGTACCATAAAATCAAGCACTTCATTTATTGTTAAATTATTTTTAGAACCTCTGATTAAGGGCGAATAATAGTCAGGTTTGATAATAAATGTATAATTATGTCGTCCTTTAAGTTCTTTTTGAAGAGTTTCTTGTGTTGGGTAACCGTTCTTAGTTACGATATTATAAGAAGTACAACTGCATAATGCTATAATGACCGTCAAAATTATTGCAAAAAATATTTTTTTCATAATATTTCCTTAAAAAGTCTTCAGATTTATTTGAATGGAGGTTTTATTATCCTCTCATAAAATCAGTCTGTCAATCCCTTGAAAGGGGGAATTTACTGTGTTCCGTGCTACTTTAAAAAAGACCGCTTTTTATAGGTTCGATAAATCCGACAACAACGATCTTATTTAATATGACGTAACCTTGGAATCTACTGGCCTTATTAAATAATGCTTCATTATGTCACTAATATGATGCTATAATACTATTCTTTGAAAATTAAATTTATTGGTTAGTTCGGAGTATAACCATGTTCAAACAGCACGTTGTTATTTGGAATATCCATTGAGTTAGTGATGGTTCTGTTTGTGATCTCGGTTACTATATCATTCTCGTCAAATCTTATTGTCACTTTTTGCGTCTCGTAATTAACCCTGCTGTCAGTATCAGTTCCCATCTTGGGTTGTGAGATCGTGTGAGTATATACAAAAGTTGTTATATCATTATTTTTTGATATTTTATCAGGATTCCCCAGCAACTCAATAACCTGTGCTTTTGTGGTTACGCCGCGCGTTATTTTATCAACGTCTGCCTGATTTATCGGGCGTCCAAATGAAACACATCCGGCAATAATAATGGCCAGCAAAACTGTTAAGGTCTGTTTCATGATTACTTCCTTTTAGGGTATGTTTTTCATTCTATCGTTACCAGCCGTTGGGCCAGATAACTTTAAAATTATGTTTTACTTTTCTTTTCGTACTTAGAAAGAGAGTCCTCGATCAATAGGCGCAGGGCTTAAGAATGTAAAAGTAATTGTTTTTATTGGTCGGGGCGGAGTGATTTGAACACTCGACATCCTGCTCCCAAAGCAGGCGCGCTACCAGGCTGCGCTACGCCCCGACTTTTAATTTTTTAATCTTTCAACAAGTTTTCTTTTAAACTGGGCAAAAGCCTGCCCCCGGTGACTTACTTTATTTTTTATTTCCGACGGCAATTCCGCGGCAGTCTTTTTCAACTCCGGCACGAAAAAAACAGGATCGTAACCGAAGCCGTTATCGCCGCGGCGCTCATCTATAATCTGCCCTTTCCATTTTGATTCAAAGCTATCATAACTGCCGTCTGTGTTATATAATACAAGAGCGCAACAAAAAGAAGCAGTTCTTTTTTCCTGCGGAATGTTTTTTAACTTGGATAGAAGAAGATTGATATTGTCGTCATCGGTTGCCTTTTCTCCGGCATAACGCGCCGAATAAATGCCCGGCTCCCCTCCCAGCACGTCCACCTGTAATCCGGAATCATCCGCCAAAACTGTATCGCCGGTAAATGCGGATATTATCTTCGCTTTCTTTAACGCGTTTTCCAGAAAACTTTTTCCATCTTCCACAATTTCCGGCACATCAGCGTAATCTTTTAAAGAAACTAATTGTATTCTCATTTCTTCAAGCATTTCTCTGATTTCTTTGACTTTTCCTTCATTGCCGGAAGCAAAAACTATTCTCATCCTCTCAAATCACCCACAATTTCTTTTTGCCGTTCAATAATCTGCCGGATGCCGCTCGAGGCAAGGTCTGTCATTTGCGCCATTTGTTCTTTGTTGAAAGGAACCCGCTCCGCGGTGCCCTGTACTTCAATAAAAAGTCCTGAACCGGTCATGACAAAATTCATATCCACATCCGCCCGGGAATCTTCTTCGTATTCCAAATCAAGTAAAACCTGATTATCTATTATGCCGACACTGATCGCTGATAAAAAATCGCTTACAGGAATTTCTTTTACTATACCATCCTGTCGCATTTTTTTAAATAAATCCACCAGCGCGACAAACGCGCCGGTTATTGCTGCCGTTCTTGTTCCTCCGTCAGCCTGGATAACATCGCAATCCAAATAAATTGTTTTCTCTCCAAAAACGGTTAAATCCGTCACTGCCCGCAGAGACCGGCCAATCAGTCGTTGAATTTCGTGCGTCCTGCCCCCCAATTTTCCCCGAACGGATTCCCGCGCTGTACGCGTCTGGGTGGACATGGGCAGCATGGAATATTCAGCCGTCAGCCAGCCTTTTCCTGTATTTTTTAAGAAAGGCGCTGTCTTATTATCCAGCGAGGCCGCGCAAATTACTTTGGTGTTGCCGAATTCCACTAAAACGGAGCCGGCATTGTTGTTCAAGTAATTA
>JBEKJX010000236.1:0-4891 GCA_050011015.1 Smithella sp. | reverse complement strand
TTCGCCATTGTCTTTCGCGTAGAACTGAAAAACAGTTCCCGGCAGGTTTTCGGTGATGACGCGCAAACGTTCGTCGTGCTCGCGCAGAATTATTTCCGCCTGCTTGCGCCCGGTGATATCCTGCGATGTGCCGATAAACTTTACCAGGCGATTCTTATCGTCAAAAACCGCGTTGCCGTTGGCTTCAATGAATCTTTCGCGGCCGTCGGATAGAATGATGCGGTGCTCCTCGTGAAAGGATTTTAGTCCGGCGAGGGCTTGTTTAAAAACATTTTCCATCCGTTCGATGTCATCAGGATGAATCATGTGATTAAGATAATCAAAGGAAGGCGCTCCCAAGGCGGGATCGAGTTCAAATATGCGGTACATTTCATCAGACCAGAAATGTTTTCCCGTGGAAATATCGAATTCCCAGCTTCCTATATGGGCCTGGGCCTGCGCCGCTTTCAGGCTGCTTTCTGTCCTGCGGAGTTCTTCTTCCGTCTGCTTGCGTTTGGTGATATCGTGAAGATTGACAATTACCGCGTCGACAACATTACCTTCTTTCAGGTTGCTGGCCACAACTTCAAAAGTGCGCCAGCTTCCGTCACTGTGACGAAGGCGTATTTCAGAATTCTGAGCGGGAGAATCCTGATCCTGCATCAACGCGTTGAATGCCTCGTTTATAAGATTCAAATCATCAGGATGAAGATTTTCAATAACAGGCCTGCCAATCCTGTCCTCAATTTTGTATCCCATAATCTTTTCTATGGCAGGATTTTCATAGATGATATTTCCTCCCCTGTTTATCAGAAGAATAATATCGGAAGATTTTTCCGCGAGAGCCCGGAAAATATTTTTTTCATCACCCTTATTGATCATATTTCTTTTCCTTAATGCCCATTAATTCGAGGATATTTACATCATAAAAAATACCAGCCAATGTTTTTACCGGATTACATTCCCGCATTATAAAACTATATGAACAATGACTTTGTGTCAAAGAATAAAACAAAAATTCGATAAAAAATTTTAATTTTTGCTTTCAATTATTTATGAATTTATTATTGATAACCTGCCTGCAGCAGGTGCGGGAACCCTTATCCGCTTAAATAATTAATAGGTACAAAATGGCATCATTTCCTGCGAATCGAAACATATCGGCAACTTGCCGCGGACAACATCAATTGCAATGATTACAAAATGAAAGTAAACACAAAATAAAAGAAATTACAAATATCCCTCTTTCGAGGGATTGACAACTTTATTATTACATGAATGAATTGTATTCAATTTTTTAGTTATGTTTGATGTCTGTTTTGGGGATAAAATGGAGTATGAAATATGGCTTCTCCCACATTCCGGACGCAACAAGGAACATACCCGCCGCGACAGGGCAATAGTATTCAGATTTTCATTGACGGACAAGTTGCCTGCGGCGGGATTGCTGCTGCTTTTCAAAACGCGAAAAAATTCATCTATTTAACAATTTCCTTTGGCAGTCAGGAGTTCCTCCTGGTTCCTGAAATCAAAGAAACAATGTTCGACATTTTGAGGTCTCGTCGAAAAGACCGGGTTGATGTCCGTATGGTGGGTGGCAGCCGGCAATGGACAAACTATATTTTATTTTGACACCTTAATGACCAAAAAAGAAAGGGGGAGAAAGGATGAAAGGTAAAAATATTAGCCAGAGGAGAAATAAACGTGGAGTACTTTTATGGATGGCCGTGGCAGCCTGCCTTATTCTTGCAGGCTGCGCGAGTTTTGGTTCAATATCATTAAATAAAGCAGTGAACAAATACGATGAAGCCGTGTTGCAATCGGAACAACAGGTCCTTCTTCGCAACATCATCCGAATGCATGACGACCAGCCATTACACCTCACGGAAGCTAGCAGCATATCGGCAACGTTTACACTATCTGGTACTGGCGGGTTGACTCCATCATTCACAGGTAGTACCCCCGCTAGTGATAATTATGCCACGTCCACATTTGGAACTGGTTTAAGTCTTGGTTCTACCATCAGCGAAAGCCCCTTGATTACCATCTCACCAATGCATGGAAAAGACTATGTTGAAAGACTTTTGAAACCGGTAGACGAAAGATTTATTAACATGCTCCTTATGCAAAGGAGCGAACCGAAACTTGATAAGATGCTGAGACTCATTGGTAAGAATTTCTACCTGATGGGTCCAGAGTCTACTCAAGAGATATTCGATAAATTAGAAGATCTTCCGCCAACGGATTTCGAAGGGCGTCCGCTAAAGAATTCCCAAGGTGAGATAGTTATTCACTATGATTATCCTTTTTTAAATACGAACACGGCTTCAAGTTCCTTAGATTTGAAGAAGGAGTGGCATAAATTTAAAGCTTCCCAAGATGATAACGAGAAGGAACTTAAAGCCTTGAGAGACTTGAAAGACAAGGAGGAGAAACTTCAAGCTTTCAAAAATGATAACGAGGAGGAACTTGAAGACTTGAAAGAGAGGGAGAAGGAACTTAAAGCCTTGAAAGCTAATGAGGAGGAACTTAAAGCTTTGAAAGTGAAGGAGGATGAACTTGAAGCTTTCAAAAAATATATCAAGGAGGAACTTAAAACCTTGAAAGATGAGGAACAGAAAAAGAATCCTAAGTTAGCAATAGTTAAAAATAAAAATGATTTTCACAACTTGATAGTTAATGCAAAGAGGGACGAACTTATAAAAGATAAAAGTTTCACGCCTAAAGAAGCTGATTGTATATTAGATACGTCAGATGGGTGTTATATGGAAAACAAACCCCAGATAACACAAGAAGGTGAAACGATCAGGAAAGATATAAGCCACTATGCACTTTTCCGTAAGCTTGTATTACATATTCAAGCTATGGCGTTAACCGGCCGTTTACAATATTCTTATCTAGACTTTAGTGTACCGGTTGAGGGCACACTGAGACATGCTAAAGACCTAAGCACAAAGGACTTCAAGGACATCATTGACGCATTCGAAAAACAATATTTTTTGGAAAAAACAGAGAAGGAACAAGAAAAAGAAGGCTTTATGCTTACCGACACATCTAACCGGCAGATAGAAGATACGTTCATGGCGGCTGATGACCTAAAAGGAAAGGACATGAAGAATATTTTTGCTGCGTTAGATAGACAATATATTTGGACAAAGATGCATAAAGTTCCAGAAAAGGATGAGATCTATACACTCACAAAACATTATCCGGTCACTGTTCTTGCCGATTTTGATTTTGAAAAAATGAAAGACAAATATAAAAAAGAGCTTCTCGATAAAATAAAAGAAGATATTGAGTTTGAACAATCTCTAATGTTTGATGAGGGTCTGATTGTAGTCCTTTTTCGGGGTGACCCGGTCATACACAAAGATACTCCTGATTATAGTTCCAGTTGGCCAATTTATGGGCTCTTTAGGTTGAGAAATTTTAGGCAAGTTCTACAGTTTCTGGAAGAAAGCGTCGAAGACGGGCCCGGATATGCAAAAGAGTACTATATCGCTCCAAGCGAGTTAACGGAAGAAATGTTATGTAAAGGAACTCCGCAACTTGGGAGTCTTGATAATCCAGCATTGACACTCACAATTAATTCAGATTCAGAAATGACACCTCCATCCTCAAAATACCGGCTTGTTGATGTCGACTACAATGGAAAGTTCTGGATTTCTTCTTCGAGAGGCCAAATAGGCGCACCCTCGCAACCAATAAGTTGCGATAACCCCCATCCAGCAAGATGGGATGGGGAGGTCTTCAGCATGCTTTATGAAATATTTCAGTTTAACAGAATAGATCCTGCTGTTTCTACTCCTTCAATTTCAATAGCCAAATAGTTTTAAAAGTTGCTTATCTCTTAAGCAAGATAAAAGGATTAAAAAGGCAGGGTCAGAAATGGCCCTGCCTTTGCATGTACAATTCAAACCGTGACCCTTGATATCTAATTGTTAGAGTAGAATAACGGTGACGGTTTGAACCCCAATATCATCTATGGATAGCACATAAATGGAATCGGATTCAGTTTCATCGAAATGTGCAATCAATTACTATTTTAACTTTAAACCGTTGGGTATCCGGACGCTTTCCTTCCCATTTCCTGTAATAGCTCATCTTTATATCGCTTCCAGCGAGAGCTTTGGGTCTGAATATCCAAATATGTGTGGCAGAAGAACCAATAAGATTGCCTTTCTCCACTTTTTCAGAAGCAATTTCGTAGTTAATTTCGTCAAAATGCCAGCGATACCCGGTTGTACTGTTTTCCGGGAGCTCAAGCCGGATATCATCCCCGCATTGTATTCTTACTGTGCTGTTATTGGAATCGATGGTCATTATGTGCACAACTTTTTCTTGATGATGCAGTTGCTGACGCTGTTGCTTTTGCCAGTAATCATATAGCGGATCATCAGAAGCTGTAACATTAAATACAAGAATGAAAATTGTAATGCTCAAAACTAAAAAAATAATTGCGGCAATTCTTTTCATGAACTTTTCCTCAATAAAAAATCTAATCAATATAAGAGTCACCTTACTAAATCAACGGCAGTACTCTTTGCTTTTAGCCATTTCTAATAATTTGCAATTTCCCAATTCACATGCATTTTGCGCATCAGGGCAGCCCAGTTCTTTGTTGCCGTGTGATAGATAAGCAGCCCCGCGGTTGAAGTAGGCATCAAGGTAATCGGATTTCAGCCGGATGGCTTCATTAAAGTCTTCGATGCCGCGTTGATACTGACCGAGGTCTTTGGCATAAACAAGCCCCCTGTTGTAATAAGGATAAGCGTAATCCGGTTTCAGCCGGATGGCTTCATTAAAGTCTTCGATGGCGCGTTGATATTGGCCGAGATTATAGTATGCACCCCCTCGAATGTTGTAGAATTTTGCATAATCCGGTTGCAGCCGGATGGCTTCATTAAAGTCT
>JBEKJX010000235.1:0-4922 GCA_050011015.1 Smithella sp. | reverse complement strand
ATTGTCATTGGACCCGATTTCATGAAAAACATCAGCGCCGACCGGGAAACTCAAATGCAAATTATCATTGACGGCAGTGACCCGACTTACGGCAACATTCTCCGCGGTTACATTACCTCCTTTACCGAACAGTACAATCAAAAGTTGTTGATAGAATTTCTGAACAGGAATGGTGAGGAACAAATAAAACCTCCCGTAGACGGACGCATCCGTATCTGGTTTAATGAAGATCTGGAAAGCCGTAATTTTATTATTCCGGGAATTATTGCAGTCATTATCATGATTGTCGGCGCGCTTCTTACGTCTCTGATCATTGCCCGTGAATATGAAAACGGCACAATGGAAACCATCAAATCCATGCCAGTTAAAGCCGGAGAATTGCTTTTGGGTAAAGCCATTCCTTATTTTTTCATCGGGCTCACGAATGTGTTAATAGCGATTCTTTTGGGACAGATACTGTTTGGCATAGTGATGAAAGGGAATTTCTGGCTGATGCTCGCGTCCGCCTCTCTTTATTTATGCGTCGCTTTATCACTGGGGCTTTGGATTTCCAATGTGACAAAATCGCAATTGATGGCCAACCAGATAGCCATTTTAACGACCTATCTACCGTCGCTTCTTCTTTCCAACTTTGTTTTTCCGGTAATCAACATGCCGAAATTTTTGCAGATGCTGACATTGATGGTTCCGGCGAGGTATTTTATTGATATTTTATCGGGAATCTATCTGCGAAATCTGGGGATTGCCTACTTGTGGCCGAGTATGCTGGTTTTGTTTGTAATGTTCGTACTGCTGACGTTCTTTAACTTCAGATTGTTGAAAAAGGAAGGACTATGAGCTGGCTCAGAATCAGAGAACTGGTGCGCAAGGAATTTATTCAGCTTTTCAGCGACAGGAGAAACCGTGTCTTGATGCTTGTTTTCCCCTTTATTCAAATGTTTATTTTCGGGTATGTCGTAAATTATGATATCACTAATATTCGCGTAGCCGTTCTGGACTATTCCAAGACCTATGAGAGCCGTAAACTTGTCGATAGCTTTACCGGCGGCAATATCTTCCATATTACAAATAACGCAGCCGATGAACATCAGATGGCGGAGCTCCTGCTGCGGCAAAAAGTTGATATGGGCATTAAGATCGGCCAGGATTTCGCTTCTTTGATCAGAAAAAGACAAACCGCCCCTGTCCAGATTCTTGTTGACGGCTCCATGAGCAACATGGCTTCTGTCAGGGTGGCATATACCGCGTCGGTTCTGGATAATTTTAACAGTGAAGAGCTGCGCGAGATTTATGCCCGGACAATGAAATATGGCAAAATAGATGCGCGCATTAGAACATGGTATAACCCCAATCTCAACAGCCAATACTTTTTTGTTCCCGGAATTGTCGCAGTCTTAATAATGGTTACTGCTTTTATTCTGACTTCCATTGCCATCATCAGGGAAAAAGAAGACGGCACGATGGAACAACTGATAGTAACTCCTCTGAAATCGTATGAATTTATTATCGGAAAAACCATTCCCTATATTATTATTGCTCTTGGTCAAATGGTTGCGGTCACCGGTGTCGCCGTTTACTGGTTTGAGATACCTTTTAACGGGAGTTTTCTGCTGCTTTTTGGAGCCACTTGTTTATTCTTGCTCAGCACTTTGGGGATAGGACTTTTTATATCAACAATATCCGCGACTAAGCAGCAAGCTATGATGACCTCCTTCTTTTTCATTATGCCGTTTTTTATGCTCAGTGGGTTTGTTTTCCCCATTTCCAATATGCCCGAAGTTGTACAATGGCTGACTTATCTCAATCCGCTAAGATATTTTCTGGTTGTCCTGCGGGATATTTTTCTCAAGGGAGTGGGACTTGATGTACTGTGGCCTCAATATCTGGCGCTGACTATATTGGGAACCACCGTCTTTACCGGCGCGATCAGCCGCTTTAAAAAACGGCTGGATTAGTAAGGGATTATTTTGTACTATTATTTAATTACGATTCAGGGAAGCTATAATTCATGCTCAAAGTAATCGCGGATCAACCGGCCATTAAAAAATATGCCGGACAATTCAATAAAAAGTTTAAGCCCTTTATTGATGAGGAAATAAAAGTAAAGTTGGGACATCAGGGCGCCGGTTTTCCCGCGAAAGTGTCATGGTCAAAGAATCTTGGCATCTGGAAATTTTCACGCGCCATAAAAGAAGTCAGGTATTGGAATGCGTTTGGCGTGGGAAAGCCGGGAACGTCCGGTGTTCTCTCCATCGCTTCCGAAATTAATTTTCCCTGGGCCCAGATAGATCGAAAAACAGGTGGCGCGTTTGCCGAAGACGCATGGGGCAATGTTTTTGTAATTCATCGGGGTAAAATCGGTGGCGGAAAAAAGGGAATCGGCAAATCGCTTTTCGAACATAATTACCGCGGTGTCTGGTCTTTTATGGAAGACGGTGATTCCATCAGCCAGGTGGCCGTGATAGGTGATCTTAAATCCGAACGTTTTGCCCTGCAGGCGGCTCAATTCGTAAATAAAATAGAAATACTGAAATCATCTGCCGCCGCTTCCACGCAAACAGAAATAAATTTTTCCGAAATAACTTTTCGTGAGGATTTAATCGGAAGTTCTACTCCGTCCGCTGAAGACGAAATCGTTTCCGCGTGTGACCGCGAACTTGTTCTCAGCCAATTAGCCTCCGCGCTTCAAGAAAAGAAGATAAAAATCGGCAACGACACCGAGAGCGAACTTTTCGCGGTTGATCCTTCCGAAAACAGAATTTCTCATATTTTTGAAGTATTAACGGACACAAAAGAAATTAGTTTGTTTGCTGCTGCGGGTAAATTGCTCTTGCAGACGTCCGATGCCGCACTAAGACCTCTTCCCGTTCTGGTTTTGGCGGAAGACAGAATAAGTCATTACGTCGATGAACTCCAAAGAAATAACATTTCCGTCATCGGTTTTCACTGGCAGGAAGAAAGCGTTGTTTTCTCCGGGCTGGAAAAAATCAGGTTTAGCTGATGCTGCCGCTAACCTTGTCGGCTTCTTCAACGTAGTTCATATACGTCTGCACAGCTTTCTTTGTGTTTGAATGTTCTTTAAGATGGAGTGAGTGTTTTTGATTATAAAAAATATTCTATTGACAAAATACTATTATAAAACTATTATGCAACTAAATTGGATATTTAATAACACAATGATGACAATAAACATTCGCGAAATAATAATTAGTAACATTATAATTAGCTTCTTCATAGGAGGCCGGGTCGCGGAATAGTATCAACTCTAAATAAACAAAATTTAATCCGCTGCCAGGCAATACCGGCAGCGGATTTTTTTTTGAAAGCGAGGATAAAATGACAAAAAATAAAGTATTTGTGTACGATACAACTTTAAGAGATGGCACGCAGGGGGAGCAAACAAATTTTTCGGCGGAAGAAAAATTACGCATTGCCCAGCGTCTTGATGATGTTCATTTCGACTATATTGAAGGTGGATGGCCCGGTTCAAATCCTAAAGATATTCGTTTTTTCGAAATGGCCCAAAGTGTTAAATTTAAGAATTCGCGCCTCACTGCCTTCGGCAGCACGCGCCGCCCGCATACGAAACCGGAGTCATGCCCTAATTTAAAGGCTTTGGTAAAAGCAGGCACTTCCGCAGGGGCTATCGTCGGAAAATCGTGGGATTTGCACGTAACTGAAATTCTTAAGACCGATCTCAATGAAAATCTTGCCATGATTGCCGATTCCATCGAATATCTGAAATCCATGGGGAAAGAGGTACTTTTTGACGCCGAGCATTTTTTCGACGGATATAAAAACAGCCCCCGTTACACAACAAAAGTCGTTAAAACAGCGCTTGCCGCCGGAGCGGATATGATTGTTCTCTGCGATACGAACGGCGGCTGCATGCCCCATGAGATCAGTGATATCGTCAAAAAAATTTCTTCCTATATTCCATTGAATATTGTCGCGATCCACGCGCATAATGACGGAGGTCTCGCTGTTGCCAATTCCATTGCCGCTGTGCGGGAAGGCGTGAAAATGATTCAAGGCACCATAAACGGTTACGGAGAAAGATGCGGCAACGCCGATTTAACTTCCCTGATTGCCAATTTACAATTGAAGCTTGGTAAAAATTGTCTGCCTCCGGAATCAATCAGGCAGCTTACCAATCTATCTCATTTCGTAAGCGATGTTGCCAACGTGCCGCCGCTTAATACGCGGCCTTTTGTGGGGCGCAGCGCTTTCGCGCACAAGGGCGGAGTTCATGTCAGTGCCGTAGTCAAAAACTCAACGGCCTATGAGCATATACAACCGGAACTGGTCGGCAATCACAGGCGTGTGCTCGTTTCCGATTTGTCTGGCAAAAGCAATGTTGAATATAAAGCCAAGGAATTAGGCATTGATCTCGCTAAAGATGAAGCTGCTAGTAAAAAGATAGTGCGTCAAGTCAAGCTGATGGAGGATCGCGGTTTTCAGTTTGACGCCGCTGACGGTTCTCTTTCCCTGTTGATTAAAAAAACAATCGGAGAATTTATTGAGCCATTTAATCTGGAAACCTTCAGCGTCATTACTTCGCGCACGGAAAATAACCCCTGCCTTTCTCAGGCGACCATCAAGATATCGGTGGCTGGCGAAGAAGAATTAACAGCCGCGGAAGGAAACGGTCCGGTAAACGCTCTGGATCACGCTCTGCGCAAAGCGCTGACAAAATTTTATCCGCAAATCGGGGAAATGCGTCTGGTTGATTTTAAAGTTCGTACGCTGGAAGGTTCTGAAGGAACGGCTGCGGGCGTCAGAGTGCTTTTGGATTCGACGGATGGCGAAGAACTCTGGAGCACGATAGGTGTTTCCGAGAACATTATTGAGGCCAGCTGGCAGGCTCTTGTTGATAGTATTGAATATAAACTGAGCAAGGACAAGAGCAACAATAAATAATT
>JBEKJX010000234.1:0-4927 GCA_050011015.1 Smithella sp. | reverse complement strand
TAATGAGTTCCAAGGAGATCTGAAGCAAAATGAAATTTAAGAAAAAAATCCTTTGCATCGGGGCGGGTTATGTCGGCGGCCCTTCTATGGCGATGATTGCTTATAAATGTCCCGATTATCGAATCACGGTAGTGGATACCAATCCGGAGCGCATTGACGCCTGGAATTCGGCGGAACTTCCCGTTTATGAACCGGGTCTGGATAAAATTGTAAAAAGAACCAAGGGTAAAAATTTATTCTTTACCAAAGATATCGAAAACCAGATCAAAGAAAATGACATCATTTTTGTCAGTGTCAACACGCCGACTAAAACTTATGGCGCCGGCGCTGATATGGCCGCTGATTTACAGTACTGGGAAAAAACAGCGCGGCAAATTCTGAAATGTTCCCAGTCATCAAAAATAGTAATCGAAAAAAGCACTTTGCCTGTAAAAACCGCTCTGGCCATGGAAAAAATTCTCTCTTCAGGAAAAGGCCGGATTAAATTTGAAGTTCTTTCTAATCCGGAATTCATGGCGGAAGGCACGGCCGTCAGCGATCTGGAAAATCCCGACCGCGTTCTTATCGGCTCTCATGAAACAAAAAGCGGAATGAAATCTCGCGCGGAATTGATTGAAATCTATGCGCGGTGGATTCCATTAAAAAAAATAATCACCTCCAATATCTGGAGCAGTGAATTATCCAAATTAGTGGCTAACGCTTTCCTGGCTCAGCGGGTATCATCAATTAATTCCATATCGGCTCTGTGCGAAAAAACCGACGCCGATATTTCTGAAGTATCCAGAGCCGTGGGAATGGACAGCCGGATCGGCGATAAATTTCTCAACGCCGGCATCGGCTTTGGCGGCTCCTGTTTTAAAAAGGATATTTTAAATCTTGTTTATCTTTGCAGTTATTACGGCCTGCCTGAGGTTGCCGCCTATTGGGAAAGCGTCGTAAAAATAAATGAATATCAACAGGAGCGGTTCATCACCAATATTCTCAAATCAATGTTTAACACCCTGGCCGGAAAAAAAATATGCATTCTGGGTTTTGCCTTCAAAGCGGATACCGGCGACACGCGTGAAAGTCCGGCCATCAATATTACCCGCAAACTGCTGGCGGAACATGCCGAAATAATTATCTCCGATCCCAAAGCGTTGAAAAACGCGGCTATTGATCTTGTGGGAATCAAAGGGAATATAAAGTATATTGATAATCCTTACCAGGCTGCTCTCGGGTGCCATGCCCTGATTATACTTACCGGCTGGGATATATATCGGGGGCTGGATTTCAGGAAGTTATACCGCTCAATGGTCAAACCGGCTTTTCTTTTCGATGGCCGTAATATTTTAGACCATCATAAATGTTTTACCATCGGTTTTAATGTTTATCCGATTGGCAAGCCGGCTTTAAGCCACCTATAAAACCAATTCTAAATGAAAGCGCTATCTTTGTTGGCTGCGTCGTCGGCATCCTCAACGTATGTGAAATACGCCTGCGGAGCCTCCTCCTTGCCGCCGCGATATCATCTTCCATTTAGAACTGGTTATAAAACTTCAGGATGAAACAAAATCAAAGGCGTTCTTAATCAGTTTAATCTCATTACAGGAAGCAGATATCGTCACAGCCACCACATCAAAGCGGGCCTGCGCATCTGTTTTATTCTCTTTCTGTAAATACCACAATGCCAGTTGTGACATTTTCATTTGTTTTTTTGTTCCCACCGCCTCTTCAGGATACCCCAGTTCCCCGGACTTTCTTGTTTTAACTTCAATAAAAACAAGCTCGCCTTTTTCCCGCGCGATAATGTCTATTTCTCCCAGAACACAACGATAATTTGTTTCAATGATACGATAACCGTTTTTTTTAAGAAAGGCCGCCGCGATTTTTTCGCCTTGTTTCCCTGTATCAATTTTCGACGCATCTTTCATTTTAAATAGTGAATTGAAGAGTGGTCTGATTTAAATTTTTTACATGAAATGATTTGCGATGAATTTTACAAATACCGAATTGTTTAATGGCGTCACAATGTTCTTTGGTTCCATAACCCTTATTTTGCCGGAAATTGTATTGGGGAAACTGACGATGATATATTTCCATAATCCGGTCGCGTGATACCTTGGCAATGATTGACGCCGCAGCGATGGAAATGCTCAGGCTGTCTCCTTTTACAACAGGCTTCTGCGGGGTGATAACGGGAACACGATGGAGACCGTCTATTAAAAGAAAATCGGGAGAAGTGGGGAGTTCCAGAACTGCTTCGCGCATGGCCTGAAGAGTTGCCTGCAGAATGTTGAGATGATCAATGATCTCCGTATCAACAATTCCCGTGCCGATCGAAACAGCATCTTTATTGATTATTTCGTATAATTTTTCTCTTTTAGCCGCTGAAAGCTGTTTGGAATCGTTTATTTCTGCATTCATGTAATCAGGCGGTAAAATTACAGCCGCGGCCACAACCGGCCCGGCAAGCGGCCCTCTGCCTGCTTCATCAACGCCGGCAACGAACTTATAGCCTTCCTTGTAGGCAATTTTTTCAAAAGTGTTCATTGAAAAAATAAAGGAATTACTTCCTTCCCTTTCTGCAATTCGGCGCCAATCAACAAATTTATATATAAGATTTAATAAAAATACTTACTACTGTTTTGCCGCTTCCTTAATTCTTGCCTTTTTACCTCTCAGGTTTCTCAGGTAATAGAGACGCGACCTGCGCACTTTTCCTCTGCTTACTACTTCAATCTGATCAATAACCGGTGAATGCAATGGGAAAGTTCTTTCCACACCCACACCGTAAGAAATTTTTCTCACTGTAAAATTCGCCCCGCTATTGCCGCGTCTTTTACGGATGACAACTCCTTCAAATGCCTGAATTCTCTGCTTCTGGCCTTCAATAATGCGCACATGAACTTTGACTGTATCACCGGTTTTAAAACCCGGGATGTCGCCTCTCATATATTCTTTTTCCAGCATTTCTATAACATTCATATATATTTCCTCCTGCAATCATTGCATTAATCATTATAATTTAAACGCTCATGACTCTGTCTAAAACAATCGCCACTGCCGACCGTACAGCAAGGTGATTATAATTTTCATGACCTCTTATCGGCTCCAGCTTATAATCAGCCAAAGTTATCACTTCTTCGGCCAATCCCGATCCTGTGCCGAAAACAAGAAGATATGGTAAATTGCTGTTCCCCAGCATCTCTCGAAGTTCGGCAAACTTTAAAAGATCGCCTGAAAAATTAGCGCCGGTAACAATAGTTTTTGGCGTTAATCCCGATTCCCCGGCAATATCATCTAAAACGGCGGTTAAGCTTTCTTTTATCCTGATCAATTCAAAAGCCGCCTGCCGGAATTTATTATAATTTGCTCCGTAACCTTCCCGCCAGTGGCTGATAATTTCCTGCGCCAGACTCCGTTGTTCCGGTATAGGATTGACTATGTAAAATCCCCTCGCTGCATATGTTTTTGCCAGTCTGGCAATATCGTGGACATCCATATTGGCGATGGATGTGGTTACAATCCTGCCTTCTTTATTATACACCGGATAATGTAAAAGAGCTATGTAAAGCATTAACGCTTTTCCGTTTAAAACAAAATTGTCTTCATTAAATCTGGGGGAACCGATCCCGATTTAAAAAAGTTGTTTTCATTACCTTATAAACTTCTCAAAATCAAGACTTTATATCTCATCTTGCTTAATTTTATCCAGAATTATTTTATCCTCTGCCGAAAGTTCGACCATTTTCAATAAATCCGGCCGGCGTTTGTATGTTCTTTTAAGGGATTCTGTCTTGCGCCATAGTTCAATATCGGCGTGGTTTCCAGACAGTAAAACATCCGGCACCATCCAGCCCTTGTATTGGGGCGGCCTCGTATATTGAGGATATTCCAAAAGGTTTTCAGAGAAAGAATCGCTGCGTGTTGATAGAGGGTTTCCCAGCACATCGGGGATAAACCGGGAGACGGCATCAACTAAAACTAAAGCGGCAAGCTCACCGCCGGTTAAAATATAATCACCGATTGATATTTCCCTGTCAATCAAATGTGTTCTTATCCTTTCATCAATACCCTCATAACGGCCGCAAACAATGATTATCTGCTTTTTATGGGCCAGTTCGGCTGCAATTTTCTGATTTAAAACTTCTCCCTGAGGAGTCATTAACACGGTGATGGAATCATCTTCAGGTCTCCTGACTTCGGCCAGCGCCTTTTCCACAGGTTCTACTTTCATAACCATTCCACAGCCGCCCCCGTAAGGAGCATCATCAGTCATCTTATGCTTATCATTCGCCCAATCACGTATGTTGTGCAGGCAAATATTTAAAAGACCTTTTTCCTGAGCTTTCTTTAACAGGCTGAAATTGAGAGGAGAAACAAACATTTCGGGAAACAAGGAAAGGATTTCAAAATTGATCACTTTTACAACCCTTCCAGCAATTTAACGGTCATAACCCGGCGATTTATGTCTATCTTCCGAATCACATCAGCAATAGCGGGAAGAAGTATCTCTCTTTTTTCTCCCCGGCAGACATAAACATCATTGCTTCCTGTGGGAAAAACTGCTTCTATTATGCCGATATATTCCCCTTCCTCACTGTAAACATCCAATCCGATGATATCGTGCCAGTAATACTCACCTTCCGGCAGTTTTTCCATGATATCTTTCGGCAGAAATACTTTACAGCCGACAAAATCCTTCGCCGAATCCACATCCTGTATGTCTTCGAGTTCGACAAACAGAATTCTGCCGGAACCATCAATTTTTTTCAGGGCAAAAGGATCCTTTTGCCCTGATTTTTTTTCAATATAAACAATCTTAAGTTTTAAAAAAGTATCTTTTTTTGTCTCCACGTAACACAATACTTTTAAACAACCATGGAGACCGCGAGTTTTTACAATCTCCCCAAATGCAAAGAGATCCATTTTTTGCCTATTCAAT